>CADCQV010000147.1 GCA_902803625.1 uncultured Lachnospiraceae bacterium | reverse complement strand
GCGGATTGCGAGTGTTGTAGAATTGCGAGAGTTGCTGAAAGCAACGGAGCAATTCGTTGTATCAAAACAGTGATTCAGTACTTTTGGTGTCCGAATCATAGTATCATCAGAAACAGAAAAGGAGTGGAATAATGTCAGGTCATTCAAAATTTGCAAACATCAAGCATAAAAAGGAAAAGAACGATGCGGCGAAGGGAAAGATCTTTACCATTATAGGCCGTGAGATCGCAGTGGCCGTAAAGGAGGGAGGACCCGACCCCGCCAATAATTTCAAGCTGGCCCAGGTGATCGCCAAGGCAAAGGCCAACAATATGCCCAATGACACCATAGAGAGGGGAATAAAGAAGGCCTCCGGGGAAGGCGCCAACGTAAATTACGAATACTGCACCTATGAAGGCTACGGTCCCGCGGGAACAGCCATCATAGTTGACTGCCTGACGGACAACAAGAACCGTACCGCAGCCAATGTACGCGCGGCATTCACAAAGGGCGGCGGAAATCTCGGAACCCCGGGCTGTGTTTCCTTTATGTTTGACGACAAGGGTCAGATAATAATCGATAAGGAAGAGTGCGAAATGAGTGCGGATGATCTTATGATGACCGCGCTTGATGCCGGAGCCGATGACTTTAATGAAGAGGATGACAGCTTCGAGATACTGACAAGTCCCGATGCCTTTGAAGATGTGAAAAAGGCGATCGACGACAGCAATATCCCCACGGTTTCCGCGGAGGTCACAAAGATCCCGCAGAACTATGTCGATGTCAATGATGAGGAAAGTATAAAGAAGCTGCAGCGGATACTGGATCTCCTTGATGAAGAGGACGACGTACAGAACGTGTACACAAACGTGGATAATGAAGACTTGTGAAACAGGTCTTCGTTATCCAACAAGCAAAATATAACAGTTCCCACTTGTCATCCTGAGCGTCAGCGAAGGATCTTTCTCAATCAGTGAGAAGATTCTTCGGGCTACGCCCTCAGAATGACAAAGTCGAAGTTTCCGGTATTTTCAACGGTGAACTGTTACGGCAAAGACATACGGAAAGGATCACTGATGTCTGAAATACTTGACAACAACATATATAAGCTTCTGGATGTGCTGGACAGCAATGCCGCAATGAAGAATTTCAGAAAGAGCCGTTATGAGGATTTCTTTCTGGAATACAGGCGCTCTACCTCCGACATTCATGAAGAGATCATAAAAATGTATGCTTCCGACAATAAGGAAGATGAGATGAAGAGCGCAGCGGATCATCTGGTTTCATACGCGAAGGAAAGATACGACAGTGTCATATTCTTTAAGAAATCCACCACCATTGTGGACATGCAGTGTATGATGGTTTTCTATGTGCTGCCGGCCTTGCTGAAAAATCCTTCGGAGGAGGATTCGAAAATGTTTACGGATATCCTCTCCGAAAAATGGAATGCCGTCTTCCCGAAGGAAACCATAAAGGCTGCCGGATATGATGAGATCTATAACGGATTCCGTACAACCATACTCGGCTTCAATGTTGAAGGGATGTTCGGGAAAAAAGACTGACTGCGATGGATAAAGGCATTAACGGGAACGGATCTATTAGCAAAGTATCCTCCGGTGCTCCGGTTCAGAGACCTGCTTCTTTTGGAGTGCTTCCGGAGGATTTTGTGCTGCACAGGACAGGAAAGGGAAATCCGGGCATCGTATCATCAAAAGCCGCAGCGGAGGAAACCGGAGATGCGGAGTTTGATACAGAGGTCGCCGGAGACGATGACTTTGACATCACTGTTCCCTTTGATGACGATTTTGACATTGAGGTAAAGTTTGATTGAGTAACAGCTTTTTATTTAAAAAGCCTCCGGTTATCACGGAATATACCATAAGCACGGAGAAGCTCCGTGAGGGAGAGGAGCACTGCTTTGCAGTGCTGTCGGATCTTCATGAATGCAGCTTCGGTAAGGATAACGCCCTTCTTCTGTCGGCCATAGACAGTATAGGCCCTGAGGCTGTGCTTATCCCGGGGGATCTGATCTCCGCTTATCCCAAGGCCGATTCCCGGAGCACGATGCACTTTCTGGCAAGGCTTAATGAAAAATACCCGGGGATCTTTTTTTCTCCCGGAAACCATGAGAGGAAGCTCTTCGAAAGGATAAAGTACACCCGGCAGATGATGCTTTTTAAAAAGGGACTGATTAAAGCCGGGGTTGAGCTCAGGAGGAACACGAAGGATCCGGTGGGAGACAGTATTTTTGTCTATTCCCTCGATCTGAACCACGCCTATTACAGAAGGGTGATAAAGAAAAGGGTACCTTCGGGGATGCTTGACTGTCTTCTCGGAAAGCCGGACAGAAGGCGCTTTAATATACTTCTTGCCCATGACCCGGATCATTTTCCCGAATACGCAGAGTGGAAGCCCGATCTCGTTTTGTCGGGGCATGTACATGGCGGCCTCGTAAGGCTACCGAAGCTCGGAGGACTGATAAGCCCGGCTTACAGATTTTTCCCGGAATACGATTCGGGGCTGTATGAAAAAAACGGGGTGAAAATGATAGTAAGCCGCGGAGCCGGAAGCCATACCTTCAATATAAGGATCAATAATCCCCCTGAGATAATAAAGCTTACGATCAGGGGAAAAAGAGCAGGAAACAATAATGGCACTTGAAGTAAAGCTTGAAGCCTTTGAGGGTCCGCTGGACCTTCTCTTACATTTAATAGACAAGAATAAGATCGATATATATGATATCCCGATCTCACTTATAACATCGCAGTATATGGATTATCTAAATGCCCTGAGCGATGCCGATCCCGACAGCCTGAGTGAATTCCTTGTGATGGCCGCAACCCTTCTTGACATCAAGTGCAGGATGCTCCTTCCGAGGGAGGTAAATGAAGAGGGCGAAGAGGAGGATCCGAGGTCAGAGCTTGTTGAGCAGCTTCTGGAATATAAGATCTACAAGTATATGTCCCAGGAGCTGAAATTTATGGAGAGGGATGCTGGCAGATCCCTTTTCAAGGAAAGCACCATGCCGGAGGAGCTTCTTGCCTACGAGGAGCCGGTGGATTACGAGGAGCTGCTTAAGGGTCTGTCCCTCAAGGACCTGGAGAGGATCTTCAAGGAAACCATGAAGCGGCAGGAGGACAGGAAGGATCCCATAAGATCCAAATTCGGAAGGATAGAAAAGGAAGAGGTGAGTCTCGAACGCCGCACGGGGGAGCTTCTCCAATACTCACAAAACCGTGAGAAATTCTCCTTTGGCGAGCTTATAGGGATGTTTAAGGGAAAGCTCCAGATGGTGGTAACCTTCCTTGCGGTTCTGGAGCTTATAAGGAGCAATAACTGGAAGGCTGTTCAGGAAGAGGACGGCGGGGAGATAATGATATGGACCTGAAAAAGCTGCAGGCGGTCATTGAGGCCGTGCTGTTTACCCTGGGTAAGCAGGTTGAAATAAAAAAGCTTGCCGAGGTGGCTGAGGTCACCGAGGATGAGATCGAGGAAGCCGCAAAAAAGCTGGAAGAAAAGTACGGCCGGGAAGAGAGCGGCGTTATGCTGATACGGATAAACAACGCGCTGCAGCTCTGCACAAAGACGGAGTATTATGACCAGCTGATAAAGGTTGCCAGGGCAAAGAAGCAGTATTCCCTGTCCGATTCGGCTCTTGAAACCCTTTCCATCATCGCGTACAAGCAGCCGGTGACCAGACTTCAGATCGAGCATATAAGGGGTGTGAGCTGTGCACATTCGATTGACAAGCTTCTGGAATATGACCTTGTGCAGGAGCTGGGGAGGCTGAACGCCCCGGGACGTCCGCTCCTTTTCGGGACCACCGATGAGTTCCTTCGTTCCTTCGGGGTGAAGAACCTAAGCGATCTTCCTGAGCTTAATGAAGAGAGAATGGAGGATTTCCGGGAGGAAGCGGAGATAGAGGCCAGGAAGGAAATGGAGGAACGGGAGCTTATGGAGGGCTCCGCCGGCAGCAGTCCCGATAACCCTATAAAGGTCGGTATCTGATTAATTTATTAAAATGAAAATTCGGACTACCTATTTACAATATGCTGTGATATAATCACAATCGAGTGCAATTTGAAATTGCTTCGGGAAATAATTGTTTCCCGGGGTATTTCTTTATTATAATCTCAATTTAGACATGGAGGATATAGAGTATGAGCAATCTCACTAACAGCTCAGCCGGACAGAGGATCTTATCTCTTCTGGACGAGAACAGCTTCGTTGAAGTCGGCGCTTAGGTTCTGGCCCGCAGTACCGATTTTAATGAGAAGCCTTCGGACGCTCCGGGGGACGGTGTGATAACCGGCTACGGAACGGTGGACGGAAGGCTTGTTTATGTCTACAGCCAGGATGCAAAGAGCCTTGGCGGCTCTGTAGGCGAAATGCACGCACGGAAGATAGTGAATATCTACCGCCTTGCAATGAAGACGGGTTATCCCGTCGTAGGTCTTCTGGATTCCACGGGTTTAAGGATAAGCGAGTCTACGGATGCGCTGAATTCCTTGGGGAAGATCATGAGGATCATGGCAAAGGCTTCGGGAGTGATCCCGCAGATCACCGCCGTTTTCGGAAACGCAGGCGGAGGAATGTCCGTTATTTCGGAGCTCTCCGACTTCGTATTTATGGAGAAGAACGGTAAGCTTTTCCTCAATTCCCCTAATGCAGTGAAGGGTAATTACGAGGATAAGTGCGATACCTCAGGGGCAGCCTATAAGTCTGAGGCCGGGGCAGTCGACGTATGTGCCGAGGGAAATGAGCTTTTCGCAAAGCTTAAGGAGCTTCTTTCCTTCCTTCCGGACAATTGCGATGATGAGGCTATGATTGTTGAGGGGAGCGACGACCTTAACAGAGTGTCGGCGGATCTTTCCGGATGTGCGGATGACGCATATGAGATATTCCTCCGTATAGCGGATGACGGAAGATTCTTTGAAGTAAAGCCTGACAGCGGAAAGAACATGACCGTAGGATTTATCCGTCTGAACGGTGCCACCGTTGGAGTTATCGGAAACAGGAAAAAATCCCTTTCCGACAAGGAGCTTAAGATAGACAATAAGCTGGGTCTCTGCAATATGAGGAAGGCCCTGAAGATGGTGGATTTCTGCGATGCATTTAATATCCCCATCCTTACCCTTACCAATGTGAAGGGCTTCTGCACCTGCGAGAATACCGAAAAAATGGGTGCACGTGCAGCAGCAAAGCTCGTCCGTGCTTTTGCGGGAGCAGATGTTCCGAAGGTAAATGTGATAGTAGGAGAAGCCTATGGTTCCGCTGCAGTGATCATGAACAGCAAGGCCGTGGGTGCCGATTACGTTTATGCCTGGAACAGTGCCAAGGTTGGTGCAATGGACGCCCGCCACGCGGCAGAGATCCTATGCGAGGGCGAAAGTGAAGCTGTTATCAGCGAAAAGGCAAAGGAATATGATGAAAAGCAGGGCAGCGTGGTAAGTGCAGCCGCAAGGGGCTATGTAGATACCGTGATCGACCCTCAGGAAACCAGAAAATATGTTATAGGCGCATTTGAAATGTTATACGGAAAGAGCGACATTTCACCGGACAGGAAACACAGCACCATTTGATAAAGGAGAGATTATAATGAAAAAGATCATTAAAAGACCTGTTCTCCTCATACTGATGCTGTTTCTGGTCCTTTCGATGACGGCCTGCGGCGGAAGCCGGAGTAAGCTTGAATATGATGCCGATACCGTTGAAAAGAACACGAAAAATGCGGTTGCCATTATGCAGCATGCAGAAGAGCTCGGAATATCCCGGCTTGCTGAAGCAGAGGATGAGGAGCTTGTGGAATTTGAAGCCTGGATAAAGAGCAACGGGCTTCCGATCAAGGGTTCTGCATTTAAGGACGGATATTTATCCTTCCGTGAGGCTGTGAACGGAGATCTGGGAGAGGTTGTTTCCGTCGCCGACAATACGGTGATAACCCCGGGAGATGACAGCATAACCTGTGATGTTGTTCTGACGGGTACGAAGACCTTCCCTGACGGTTCTCCCCGGACAGCCACTGCGGAGATCATAATGACAAAGGGCGGCACCATCACCAGCGCAGTCATCAATGTGGACAGGACCTTCAATGAGAAGATCATAAATGCAGCGCTGAATACCGTTCTCGGTATGGGCACCACCTTCTGCCTGCTTATCTTTATAAGTATTGTGATCTGGATCATGGGTACGGTTGTCCAGAATATGGAGAACAGAAAGACCAAGGCCAGATCCGAGGCGGAAAATGCAGCAATTAATGCAGCAGCCCAGATAGCGGAAAGAGAAGAACAGAGCAGAAAACAGAACGCGGATGCTTCAGCCGGTGACAGTGCGCTTATAGCGGTCATCTCTGCTGCCATAGCAGCCTATGAAAGCGAAAGGACAGGAGTAGCTGTCTCGCCGGATACCTTTATAGTGCGTTCACTCAGGAGACGTTAAAAGAAAAAAGGAGATATACAAGATGAAAAACTATACGATTACCGTTAACGGTACAAGCTATGACGTTACAGTTGATGAAAAGGGAGGAAGCTCAGCAGCCGCTCCCGCAGCTGCTCCCGTGAGTGCACCCGCTCCTGCGGCAGCACCTGCAGCAAGCGCTCCCGCAGCCGGAGCCGGATCCATTCAGGTTACAGCCGGAGCTGCCGGAAAGGTATTTAAGCTTGACAAGAACGTGGGAGATCAGGTTAAGAAGGGTGAAACCGTTATCACCATTGAGGCAATGAAGATGGAGATCGGCTGCGTCGCACCCGAGGCAGGCACGGTTGCTTCCATAAATGTTTCCGTGGGAGATCCCTGTGAAAACGGTACTGTTCTCGCAACGCTTAAGTAAAGGAGAGCCGGTAAATGGAATATATTGCTAATACATTGGCGAATCTGGCATCCCAGTCGGCATTTTCCAATATGACGGCAGGAAATGTGGCAATGATAGTTGTTGCACTCATTTTCATGTATCTTGCCATCGTAAAGGGATTTGAGCCGCTGCTCCTTGTGCCGATTTCATTCGGGATGCTGCTCGTTAATATTTATCCTGACATAATGCAGGAGGGAGGGCTTTTGCACTACTTCTTCAAGCTGGATGAATGGGCCATCCTTCCCTGCCTTATATTCATGGGTGTCGGAGCCATGACAGACTTCGGACCCCTTATTGCCAACCCGAAGAGCTTTGTTCTCGGTGCTGCGGCACAGTTCGGTATCTTTACCGCATACTTCGGTGCCATTGCTTTGGGCTTCAATGATAAGGAGGCTGCGGCCATCTCCGTCATCGGTGGAGCGGACGGACCTACATCGATCTTCCTTGCCACAAGGCTCGGACAGACTGCGATCTTAGGACCCATTGCGGTAGCCGCATATTCATATATGTCGCTGGTTCCCATTATCCAGCCCCCTATAATGAAGCTTCTCACGACTGAGGAAGAGAGAAAGATAAAGATGGAGCAGCTCCGTCCCGTATCTAAGCTTGAAAAGGTGCTCTTCCCCATAATCGTTACAATTATTGTTGCTATGATACTTCCCACTACAGCGCCTCTTATCGGTATGCTGATGCTCGGAAATCTTTTCCGTGAGTGCGGAGTTGTGCGCCAGCTTCAGGAGACGGCTTCCAATGCAATGATGTACATAGTGGTCATCATGCTGGGAACCTCCGTCGGAGCCACCACCAGCGCAGAGGCCTTCCTCAATGTTACGACCATAAAGATCGTTATCCTCGGTCTCATTGCCTTCTCATTCGGAACGGCGGCCGGAGCAATAGTAGGAAAGATCATGTGCTATGCTACCGGAAAGAAGATAAACCCTCTGATCGGGTCTGCCGGTGTTTCGGCGGTGCCTATGGCGGCGCGTGTTTCGCAGAAGGTGGGAGCTGAATCCGATCCTACAAACTTCCTGCTGATGCACGCCATGGGACCTAATGTAGCCGGTGTTGTAGGAACCGCAGTCGTAGCCGGAACCTTCATGGCTGTTTTTGGAGTTTAGGAGGAATAAAAATGTCTGATACAAATAAAAAGAAAGTCGGTATCACCGAAACGATCCTGAGGGATGCCCACCAGTCACTCATTGCCACCAGAATGCCGGTTGAAGAGATGCTTCCGATACTGGGTACAATGGATCAGATTGGTTACAATTCGGTTGAGTGCTGGGGAGGAGCAACCTTCGATTCCTGTCTTCGTTTCCTCAAGGAGGATCCGTGGGAAAGACTGAGAAAGATCAGAAAGGGACTTCCCCACCAGAGGCTGCAGATGCTCTTCCGCGGCCAGAATATCCTGGGATACAGCCACTATGCAGATGATGTGGTTGAATACTTTGTTCAGAAGTCCATAGCAAACGGAATAGATGTTATCCGTATCTTTGACTGCTTAAATGACCTTAGAAATCTGGAGACCTGCGTAAAGGCCACAAAGAAGGAAAACGGACATGCGCAGATCGCACTCTCATACACGCTCGGAGATGCTTATACTCTTGAGTATTGGGAGAATGTGGCAAGGAAGATCGAGGAGATGGGGGCTGATTCCATCTGTATAAAGGATATGGCGGGTCTTCTCCTTCCCGGAGCAGCCTTTGACCTTGTAACCGCATTGAAGAAGGGCTCAAGCCTTCCGATCCAGCTTCACACCCACTATACATCAGGTATGGCATCAATGACCTATCTGAAGGCAGTGGAAGCCGGAGTCGACGTTATAGACTGTGCCGCATCACCTTTTTCCATGGGTACGAGCCAGCCTGCAACCGAGGTTATGGTAAAGGCTCTCGAGAGCAGCGGATATGATACCGGTATGGATCTTGAAAAGGTCATAGCGGTAGGAAAGCACTTCGAGCCGTACAGAGAAGAGTGCTTAAAGAGCGGACTCTTAAATCCCAAGGTTATGGGTGTAAATATCAACACCTTGAGATACCAGGTTCCCGGCGGAATGCTTTCGAATATGATAAAGCAGCTCGGAGAGCAGGGTAAGGAGGACAAGCTTACGGAGGTTCTCGAGGAAGTGCCCAGAGTACGTAAGGATCTGGGAGAGCCGCCCCTTGTTACACCTTCTTCACAGATCGTTGGAACCCAGGCTGTTATGAACGTACTTATGGGTGAGAGATACAAGGTTTCAACAGGGCAGACAAAGGATCTCTGCCGCGGTATGTACGGCCAGACCGTGAAGCCGATGAATCCTGAGGTTGTTGCAAAGATCATTCCCGGGGAGACTCCGATAACAGACCGTCCCGCGGATCATCTGGAGCCGCAGCTTCCTAAGTTCAGGGAAGAATGTGCACAGTGGATACAGCAGGACGAGGATGTGCTTTCATATGCACTGTTCCCCCAGGTTGCCACTGACTTCTTCAAGTACAGGAAGGCGCAGCAGGAGGGGGTTGATCTTTCAAAGGCCGATAAGGAGAACGGAGCCTATCCGGTTTAAGGGAAATTAAGGATAAACCACTGAAAAAACACCGCATTCTCCGTACTTTTCGGGGAATGCGGTTTTCTTTAATCAAAATGTGACTTTTGGCGTCCGAATCATATGATGTTGGGGTCAAAACCTGATATCCGAAGCGTTCCGACGGGGCACTGCCGCGCTTGGCGCGTCAAAGCGTGCCCGCAAAACATCCACCGGATGTTTTGCCTCTTCGTGCTCCCACGCTTCTCCCACATCTCGCGCTCTCGTGCTGCTTACGCACCACTTCGCGCTCGATGTAGGGCGGGTCATAAAGTCTCTCACCCACTTTCGTGCAAGCACGAAATGGGTTCGGACTTTTGACCCTGATATCATCATATTTTTGTAAAAAACTCTTGATTATACGTGGCACATAATATAAAATAGCAAGTGTTTTCACGATAGAATAAGGTGGTTTTATGCCGCCATATGGGAGGGTAGTTATGCCAAGGAAACAGAGCGTCACGAAAGACATGCTCATTGATGCGGCTTTTGACCTTGTGAGGGAGAAGGGGATAGAAGAATTATCCGCAAGACACCTGGCAGAGAGAGCAGGATGCAGTACGCAGCCTATTTTCAGGATCTACAGGAATATGGGCGAATTGGAGAATGACCTGTTTATCAGATGCGCCGAATATTTCGGCGGATATTTTGAGCTTGACAGCAATTTTTCCGTTATGCCCTTTGTGAATTTCGGGATGACATACATCTCGTTTGCCAAGAATGAAGCGAATCTTTTCAGGCTTTTGTTCCTGAATGACAATAAGCTGAATAAAAGCAGCTATGATCTTGTGAACGGCGGGTCAAAGAATTACGTCATCCGTGAGCTGAAGCGCATACAGGGTGTGGAGCCGTCGGACTATGAATCGGTCTTTATGAAGGTATGGCTTGTTATACACGGCACGGCCTGTATGATGATAAGAAATGAATTTGATATTTCCGAAAAGGAAACGGTGGGCCTTTTAGAGGATATGTTTGGAAAGATCTATGGAGAATAAAAAGGGACTTATCGCTCACCTGAATGAAGATTTTCCGAAGCTTTCCAAGGGACAGAGAGCCCTTGTCAGGTTTATTACGGACAATACGGATGAAGCGGCATTTTTAACCGCCGCAAAACTCGGGAAAAAGGTGGGCGTGAGCGAATCCACGGTGGTGAGATTTGCATCTGCCGTGGGTTACGAGGGCTTTCCGGAATTTCAGGAGGCGCTTTCGGATGTTGTCCGTCATAAGCTTAACCGGATCGACCGTATGGGCGAGGTGTACGGCAACAGAAGCGACTCCGAGATCATAAATTCCGTACTTCAGTCGGATATCGACAGGATATCGGACACTATGTCCAAGGTCGACACCAGAGCCTTTGAAATGGCCGTTGATACCATAATAGGCTCAGAGAATATCTATGTTCTGGGGATCAGGAGCTGTGCTCCGCTTGCGGGATTTCTTTCTTTTTACCTAAATACAATGTTCGGCAAGGTCCATCTTGTTTCCACCAACAGCCTTACAGAGGTTTTCGAACAGATAATCAGGATAAACGAGAAGGACGTTCTGATAGGTATTGATTTTCCCCGTTATTCCATGCGTACCATCAAGGCTCTGGAATTTGCCAATTCCAGAAATGCACATCTTATAGCAATTACCGACAGCAACCGTTCCCCTCTGACGCTGTATTCCTCGTGCAATCTTCTTGCGAAGAGTGACAGCATCTCGATAGTGGATTCCCTTGCTGCACCACTTTCACTTATAAATGCCCTGGTGGTCCAGCTTTGTATGAAGAAGACCGATGAGGTGGTGGAGCATATGAAGCTTCTGGAAGACACCTGGGAGGAATATCAGGTCTATAATTCGGACGAGATCAATTTCATTGATGAGAATAAGATACGCGAATATCCGGTAACCAGATATACCGGTTCTTCTTTATGAGTAATATTGTCATTATCGGCGCCGGGGCATCCGGACTTATGTGCGCCCTTCATCTTCTTGACAGCGCCCATAAGGTGATCCTTGTGGAAAAAAATGAAAAGTGCGGAAAAAAGCTTTTCATAACAGGGAAAGGCAGATGCAATCTCACAAATTTTTCTGGTGTCGACGAACATCTTTCCTCCATACAGTCAAATAGAAAGTTTATGTATTCCGCCCTTAATGCCTTTACGCCCTATGATACGGTGGATTTTTTTAATACCCTGGGACTAAGGACAAAGGTGGAACGGGGAAACAGGGTCTTTCCCGAATCCGACCGTTCATCCGATGTGATAAAGGTGCTGAAAAACAGGATAGAAAAGGGAAACGCCGAACTCAGGCTAAATACAACTGTTTC
>CADCQV010000146.1 GCA_902803625.1 uncultured Lachnospiraceae bacterium | reverse complement strand
CTGGTGACAATGTGAAGCCTGCCCTCCTTATAAGAGCCCTGAAGGGCATTTTGGTTCCAGATTCAGATGAAGCGGAGGAGTACCCGTCTCTTACGGATCTTCTAATCACAAGAGAGGATCTTTTTGACAGCGACGGAAAGCCTTTATCGGAGGCGGGAGATAGATTTTGAGTGACAGGGTCGTCATAACAAAATACAGGGATTTTATGATAACCGCCCTGATAAGGGATGATAGGATCTGGGATATCCTGGCCACAGCTTCCGGGGAGAAGAGTGACTTCCGCCCCGGCGACATCGTAAAGGCTAAGGTCATAAGCATTCAGCATAATCTGAACGCAGCCTTTCTCCTGCTTGGCAGCGATGTTAAGGCCTTTATGGAGCTAAAGGAAAGAACGGACATCCGGCCGGAGGACGAGATCGTAGTACAGATTGTGAAGGAAGCCTTCGGGGAAAAGGAGATGGTCGTGACTCCCGCGTATTCCGTGGCGGGAAAGTATGTGGCATTAACATTCGGACGCTGCGGCGTGGGTGTAAGCCGCAGGATCACGGATGAAAAGAAGGACAGCTTAAAGAAGCTTCTTTATTCAAGGCTTATGACAGAGGGACGTATAGGAGCCGTAGTTCGGACAAATGCGGAGGAGGCTTCCGAATCTCTTATTTTGGAGGAGTTTGAGAAGCTTTATGAAGAGATAGTGAATATCGGGAAAAAAGCAGAATACTCGGTTCCCTTTATAAGGCTATACAGCGCTCCGTCGGAGATCAGCTCATATTTAAGGGATCTGAGGACGCCTCCGGATGAAGTGGTGACCGATGACAGTGAAGTTTATGGGACACTAAAGGATGAGCTTAATTCCGATGAGGAGCTTTCCGGGAGGATAAGGCTCTACACTGACAGGGATTATCCGCTTATTAAGCTCTTCCGGCTGGAGGCTGCCATTGATGAGGTATTTAAAAAGACTGTCTATCTTGATGACGGCGGTACACTGGTCATAGAGAAAACCGAGGCTGCATTTATTATGGATGTTAACAGCGGCAAAAACACGAAGAAGCTTTCCAAGGACGCTCTTATTCTCGAAACAAACCTTGAAGCCGTGAGGGAAGCTGCGCGGCAGATAAGGATCAGAAACTTAAGCGGAATGATCCTTATAGATCTTATTAATATGACCTCACGTTCCCACAGGGAAGAGGTCATCGGGGAATTAAAGTCGGAGCTGAAAAAGGACCGGATTAAAGCGGAATTCATAGACCTTACGGGACTCGGCATAGCGGAGATCACACGTGAAAAGAGGAAGTTGCCGCTTGCGGAGATCCTCTCACGCTGAGTGGAACTGTCATTCTGAGCGCCGGCGAAGAATCCAAAAATGTCATTCTGAGCGTCAGCGAAGAAACCGGAAATGTCATTCTGAGCGTCAGCGAAGAATCTTTATCTAAGGAGAACCCAACATGATCGACTACACCGAAGGCAGCGGAAAACAGTATCACACGGGAGTGTCATCAGAGGACATTGGAAGGTACGTCATTCTTCCCGGGGATCCCGGAAGGGTTGAAAAAATTGCATCCTTTTTTGATAATGCTGAATTTGTTGTCAGTAACAGGGAATATACGACCTATACGGGTTATATTAAGGGAGAAAGGGTGAGTGCGGTCTCCACAGGCATCGGAGGACCAAGCGCCGCCATTGCAATAGAAGAGCTCTCTAATTGCGGAGCCCATACCTTTATTCGGATCGGAACCTGCGGAGGTATGCAGGAGGAAGTAATGGGCGGCGATGTTGTGATCGCAAGCGCTGCCGTCAGGATGGAGGGAACCAGCCGTGAATATGCTCCCATAGAATATCCTGCCGTTTCCGATTACACAGTATTAAGTAAAATGGCTGAATGTGCCGGGGAAATGGGTATTAAATTTCATGTGGGAGTCGTCCAGAGTAAGGATTCCTTCTTCGGGCAGCATGAGAGCGAAATAATGCCCGTATCCTATGAGCTTCAGAATAAGTGGGAAGCGTATCTTAAGATGGGCTGCCTCGCTTCCGAAATGGAGACTGCGGCACTCTTTACCGTGGGGCAGTTTCTTCGTGTCAGGGTAGGGGCCTGCTTCCTCTGCCTTGCAAATCAGGAGAGAGCGAAAAAGGGGCTTTCGAATCCGGTCGCACATGACACGGAAGCCGCCATAAAGCTTGCCGTAAATTCAATAAAGAAGCTTATCGGCTGACGGTTTTGTTCACCCCGGATCTGCCGGCGTTATCTGCGAGCCGGATTACGCTCACTACCTTTGTTTTG
>CADCQV010000145.1 GCA_902803625.1 uncultured Lachnospiraceae bacterium | reverse complement strand
GCAGCAGGACCAGCAGGCTGGGCAAAATGAGCAGCAGGCCGTGCAGCCGGAACAGCAGACTGCGCAGTCCGAAGTACAGACGGCAGAACAGGCCGACGGTCAGATCATAGAAGACGGTGGGACTGTCGATACGAACAGCGGTCCCCCGGCAGAAAACAGCGAGTCAGGCAATGAGATCGTAGGACAGGCAGATAATAACGCTCTGCTGGCCGCCGGGGATAATGAGATACAGGAGGAGGCCTTAGAAGGCGTATCTGAGAATAATATGGAAGTGGCTTCATTATCCGGAAACGCTGCGGAGGAGAGCCTGTCCGAAAATACCATTCCCGGGGAAGGTCTGGAGCTGACTCTTTCCGAGAATGAGGTTTTAGGGAATTCCATAGCAGTAATTGAAGAAGACGAGGATGAGGATCCGGAAAAGAAGGTTTCCGAAAACAAGGCTGAGGACTCGCTATCTGATAATGAAGCGGATGAAGAGAGCGGAGAAGGAAGCCAGTACTCCGGTGGAAATATCGATATGTTCATGGACTTCGGATCCGAAACGGTAGAAGAGATATCCGAGTCGTCGGATGCCAGGCTTGCTGAACTTGCATCCTCCGGGGAAGCGGAGTTAAGCTCGATTGCTTCCGAGCAGAGCAGATATTTAGGGTCATATGATGAGTATTTTGATACGGGTATTGACTATGTTCTGAAAGCTGCCAGTGAAAATGATTCCGCCAGCAATAACAAGCTGTGCTGGGCTTATACCGCGGCTGCCCTGGCAGATATTAATCTGACAAAAAAGGGCTATAGGAAAAAGGGCGATAAGACCAGTGTCGATCCTATGCAGATAGCCCAGGCCACATATAATCAATACAGATATGACAGCTATGGTGAAACCTGGAAGAAAACCAGTGAGATCCCATATTTTGATAAAGACAGCCTTTCCGAGAAGAGGGGAAGCGGGTCGAGTGCATACTGTAATCATTACTGGGATTATACTGGTATTTATGACAAGGATGGCGATAAGAACATCAGTGAAAACGGACTCCCCGTTATGAAGGTCACAGACAAACGTTTTGTTAATTCCGCCGTCGGAAACCTTCTTTTTGCAACCTTTAACTTTGAGCGCTGGGCCTCTCCATATTTGAAGGGTGAAGAGGGTGGAAATAACGTGATTGATGACGAGGATGTCATAAATTACGAGGCAGATACCAGCGGCGTGGGCGCCCAGCTTGAAAATGCCTATTGGGTTCCGAGTACGGATATAGATGCCATAAAAGCCATGATCGTGGATCATGGGGCGGTTGGTATCCAGATGAACAGAAAAGCAAATGGCGCTAATAATAAAAAAATATCAGGCTTTAAGAAGGCAGCCACAGAGGACAAGGGGACAAATATGTATGAATATATCCCTTTGTATAACGGATACAAGGCGGATCATACCGTAGCCCTTGTGGGATGGGACGACTCGGTTGCTAAGTCCAATTTTAAGCAATGGAGCATCGGTGACCGGAAGAATATCCAGCCAGCACGCACGGGCGCCTTTCTTGCCGTCAGTTCAACGGTGGATGGCTCCGGGGATGAGGATTTAAGTTGTGATCACTTCTGGATCTCTTATGAGGATGCCGCGTTTAAGGCCTATAATAATAAATACAGATATGCCGTTGCCTATGATTTTGTGAAAAATGATACCAGTGACTACAGCTACGGCTATGACGGATCGAATTACTTTAATTCCTACTCCACAAAGAAGGTATACGGGATCTTCAAGTCGGGTCATTCCGGAAAAACGAACAGCGGAAATGTGGAGGTGTTGAAATCCATAGGCGTCGGGGTTCAGGATTCCGGAAGGTACAGGATTACAATATACAGCGGCTACGATCCCTCGGGAAAGAGGTATCTCAATCAATATGAGGTTCTGACCCAGCAGGTTGAGCTGAGCTATCCCGGTTACCATACCATCGAGCTTGATGAGCCTATACTCTTTTACAAAAATGATATGGTATCTGTCTGCTTTGAGAGAGTGGATGCAACGGATTTCCATATGCTGGTGGACGGGTTCTATGATAGTACACGAACTAGAGGTAAAAATACGTCGGATGACAGGGTTTTGGGCAGCAGTATCGCGTCCGAAAACGGAGTGATATTCTCTTCCTATACAAACGGAACCAGGACCGGGGCAGAGAGCTTCTTTATGAGTGTATCGGGAAATAACAGCGGCGTGACCCAGGGAAGCGTTATTCCCCATAATGGCAGTTCCTCAGCGTATATGGGAATAACCCCTCGTATGAGGCTCTATACCTCGGATATCAAGGTTCCGGGGAATATAGACCAGACCATGCTCGATATCAAGCTGAAGAAGTATCTCTGGACCCATACCGGGAAGGCGATCACACCCATGCCGGAGGTATTGGTGGATTTCAATATGACACCGGCCGGAATACCAAAGGACAGAGGCGGAAAGGAATATCCCGAAGCTCTTGTAATGTACAATAAGATCGGCGACGTGGAGAGCCATTATAATTACGTCGGGGTAAATAATAAAGATGAGGGAATAGCCGCGGTGATCGTCCGGGGAAAGGGCGATATTTTCTCCGGTGAGATCTCGGTACCGTTTAAGATAGTGAAGGATCAGCTGAATATTTCCAAGTGCAAGATAGAGGGACTGGAACCTCAGGAGTACAGTGAGGGCGAGGGAAAGGCTCTGACCAGGATATACGACGATATAAAGAACAATATGATCGTCAAATACTATGTGTCCGAGACCAAGCACTATGTTACCCTGACTGAGGGTATAGACTATACGGTAGGCTCCATTGAGGGAAATAATGTAAAGGGAAAGAAGCTTACGGTCATGGTTACCGGTATAGGTACCTTCAAGAATACCGTGAAGCCGAAATTCAAGCTCCAGAAGGCAAAGGATAAGAAACCCATCAGCGACCGCAGCATATCCGTGAATCTGAAATTCGAGGACCAGGAAAGGACAGTCGAATGGAATGAAGAGGATCACATAGGGGATCTTCCCGAGATCAATTATACCGGAAAGAAGATAAAGCCTGAGGTGGTTTCCATCTATGATGCCGAAACAGGGAAGAAGCTGGAGCCCGGCATTGATTACAATGCGAAGATCAAATACAAAAAGAATAAGAATGCGGGAATGGCTCAGATCATTATAAAGGCCGCAAAGGGCGGCCCCTATTCAGGCAAGGTTACCCGGTACTTTATGATCAAGCCTACTCATGTTACTACGGACGCTGTGGTGAAATTCCAAAAGAGCTCGTATAAATATACGGGGAAGCCGATCAAAGCAATTCCGAAGGTAACGCTGTACGGGAAGAAGCTGAAAAAGGGTAATATGTATGTGGATTACAGCAACAATACCGGTTCCTCATCGGGAACGGCGACCGCACAGGGAGTTGTATTCGGGAAAGGGAGGTATACCGGCTATATGGGCTACGGAAACTTTACCATAACGTCGGGATCCACCACCACGACGAGCAGCACATCATCTTCAAGCACTACATCATCCAGCCGCTCCACGACGAGCAGCAGCAGTACAAAATAGAGGGAAACAACAATGGAAAGAGCATCCCGGCGGGGTGCTCTTTTTTGTCACCCGGAAGAGCCCTCCTTTGTCATTCATTGGCGCCCCTCCTTTGTCATCCTGAGCGTTAGCGAAGGATCTTGTACCTTATTAGTGTAAATAACACTAAAAACAATTCACCACTTTAAATTGTCATAGAGGAGTGATATTATTCTTTAGCGGTGGAGCGAAAGGTGAAAATATGAGGGTAGAATGGATCCGTACGCACACTCAAATACGGGCAGATAAGCATAGTCTGCCGGGAAAGGGGGGAAACAATGACGAAGGAAAAAGAAAAGTTGTTATTGTTGAGCGAGAAATGCTTTGCCGTGGAACAGGGCATGGAAAGCGGTGAGGAATTCTCCTTCGCAGCGGGTGATCTTTACCGGGAGTACATAGATCATCGCCTGCATCCGGTTTACCGGTCAACTATCAGACAAACTCTTCAAAACACTTCTTTTTCAGGGGAATTCGAGGTGCTTAGCTAATTATCCGGAGTAATGTGGTATAATCAGGCACATGAAGGTTTATATCGTACTGGATCTGGAATGGAACCAGGGTACTCCCAAAACTGAAAGAAGTGACCTTCCCTTTGAGGTCATTGAGATAGGTGCCGTGAAATTAAATCAGGATAAGGAGATCATAGGACGTTTTGAGAGTCTTATCCGTCCCGTGGTATATAAGAAGATATTCTATATGACTGCACGGGTGACGAGCATTACTATGGAGGAATTAAAAAAGGCCGACGGTTTTCCGGAGGTATTAGAGAGGTTTTTGAGGTGGTGCGGAGATGATTATATTTTCTGTACCTGGGGCAGCATGGATCTGACGGAGATTCGGAGAAATTCAGATTTCCATGGGCTTGCTCCGATCGCGGAGGGACCTCTTCATTATCTGGATATCCAGAAGCTCTACTCTCTGGAGCTTGACGACGGGAAGAGCAGAAGATCGCTGGAGAAGGCAGTCGATGCCCTTGAAATAGAGAAAAATGACAGCTTCCACAGAGCTGACAGTGATGCCTATTATACGGCAGAAATCTTCAGAAGATTAAAGAAAAGGGAGCTGGAGGTTTACGAATCCTTTGATGTCTACAGTCTTCCGCAAAGTCCTGAAAAAGAAATT
>CADCQV010000144.1 GCA_902803625.1 uncultured Lachnospiraceae bacterium | reverse complement strand
GGAATACCGATACGGTAACGCCGAAGTTTAAGAAGGACGGCAGCCTTAAATCCATAAGGGTAAGGATCCGGGGAAAGGACTACAAGGTAAAGAAGGGTGAATTCAGCTACGACAAGACCTCAAAGACCGTGTCCTTCAGCGGAAGTAATCTGAACGGAGGCTGCAGGCTTCCCTGAGGCCGCTCCTGTTATCCTGAGCGTCCCCGGCCGGCTTCTTGTCCGACCCTGCCGGATGTGCTATATTTTAAGAACACGTAACTGTTCAGAACCTTACGGATTCTGAACAGTTACCGGCAAAAAAGGGAAGGTGAAGTCTTGTGCCGTTTTGAAAGCGGCATAAGCGGTTTATGGCAGGAATAAGGGAAAAAACAGAGGAGTATAAACAGGCTAATTTTTTTATGATAGCGGCAGGATCCCTGCTGCTTCTGTATATTTATCTGCTGATCTGCCTGTATCCCTTTTTGATAAAACCCGGATATGCGGAAACATCATATGTGAAATACGATTTTCTGATGGCACTCTCCTATGGATTCCGCCTGGGACCGCTCCTGATACCGTCCTTCATTCCCCTTTCTCTTCTTTGTGTACTCATAGGAACCGTTCTTTATATAAAAAAACGGGGAATTAGAATAAAGGATTTCATAAGACAGCTAAGGTTTTCGATAACGGATATCTTTGTGGCGTGTTATGCTCTCTTTGTGACGATATCCGCTATTATCACGCCTTACGGACACGATCTTCTCTGGGGACTTGATCAGTCGTGCATGGGTCTTGCATCCCAGTTTCTGTTTATCTATATTTATTTTATTACCTCGAGATTTTTTGATCAGGACGAGCTTAAAGGTGTTTTGTATATGTCCCTTTTATCCTCATCCCTGATTTTTGCGATAGGGATATTTCAGAGGTTCGGCCTTGATTTTTTTAATCTCTACGATGGTATAAAGAATAAACTGTTTATCTCAACCATCGGACAGAATACCTATTTTTCGGCTTATATGATCATCTTTATTATTCTGGGCGCATTTCTCGTGTGGATATCAAAGCCCGCTTCTTTGATGTATAAGGCAGCCGTTCTTCAGCTCATTATCGCATCCTGTCTGCCCTTAATTCTGAATGCGGACATGATCTTTGCCGGTATGTTTTTCGCCCTGTCCTTTCTTTATTTACTGTCATTTGAAAGTGTTGACAGGATGAAGGCTTTCCTTGAGGTCTCGCTTATCATCCTGCTCACGTGGTGCTTTATCATTATCGCCTGGTATCTGGCAAAGCCCGAATTCCGTCTTGAACCCCTGCCAAAGTTTATAATGCAGACACCCTTTATCTGGATAGCGGTCATTTGCCTGGCCCTTTTATATCTTTTCATACGAAGGAAGGCAGGAGGGATAGGCGTATTTGATATAAGGAAGTACCGCCGTATTGGATACATATACGCAGGTCTTATCGGCTTTTCCATGCTTATAGTAGTAGCCTACATAATCCTGAATACCCTTAATATCCTTCCGGAAAGCCTTCGCAGTAATGCAAATTACCTTTTGTTTGATGAATTTTGGGGAAACGGAAGAGGAGCGATATGGCATGACAGCGTGGTGTCATTCCTTATGGGGATTAGAAGGTCTCCGCTGACGGCAATATTCGGAGTCGGTCCGGACCAGCTATTTTATTTGCTGAGAGAGAATACACATGACTGGATCATGGTGTTCTCGGATAAGGTGGCGCTGTTTGCGCATAATGAGTGGCTGAATGCCTTTATCTGCAGCGGTATTTTCGGAGGAGCAGCCTACCTTGGTATCTTCCTGTCAGCCTGCATACGCTTCACAAGGAACCGGGAGGGAATACCTGCGGCGCTTGGCGCTGCCGTTATTATTGTCGCATATCTTTCGCATCAGATGTTCTGCTACCAGCAGTATGTCAGTACGCCCTACATCTTCCTTATCATTGGCATCGGGGAGCAGGCGGTCAGGGAAAAAACAAAGAACTTCTAAAGTCTGGGGGAATATAAATGTCTTCGGAATATAAAAAGAAATCGGTTCTTATTACCGGCGGATGCGGGATGATCGGCTCGAATCTTGTGAAGAGACTGGTAAAAGAGGGATGGGACGTTTCCGTGGCCGATGACCTCTGGCGGGGAAAGGTCGAATATCTTTATGATGATCAGGGAAAAGCCGTTATAGATCTTGAGAAGGATTTCCATAAGGCGGATCTCCGTGACATAAACGCCTGTGAAAGAGTTATTGGAAAGACGGATTATATTATCCATCTTGCAGCGCGGGTCGCAGGGATAGAATATGTATTTAAGAATCAGCGGGATATTTTCCGTAGTAATAATCTCATAAATTCAAACGTTTTCCATGCGGCGGGAAAAGCGGGACGGGACAGGATAAAAGGGATCATATACGTAGGGACTGCCTGCAGTTTTCCCAGTACCAGACAGGATAACCTTGACCCGGAACCCTTAAGGGAGGAGGAGCTGTTTCCGGCATACCCCGAGTCGTCCTATGGATGGAGTAAGCTTATGGGGCAGCTGGAGCTTGATTATCTTAATAAGGAGGCAGGGATCCCCTGCTGTACGCTGATACTTCATAATGCATACGGCGCACCTACGGATTACGGAGACAGAAGCCAGGTCATACCCGCACTGATACGGAAAGCAGTCAGATACCCTGATGAAGGATATACCGTACTCGGAAACGGAAAGCAGGAAAGGGCATTTATCCATGTGGATGATGTTACGGAAGCCTTTGTTCTGGCTCTCGATAAGGGATGGGGAAAGGGCTGCATACAGATCGGACCCTCGTATTCTACCAGTATCAGCAAGGTTGTGGACATGATAATCGGTATTTCAGGGAAAAAGATCGAAGCGCATTTTGATTCATCAAAGCCTGAGGGTAATATGGCCAGATGTGCAGACTATTCAAAAGCGAGAGAGATACTTGGCTGGGAGCCGAGGGTCGGATTGGAGGAAGGACTTTCCCGCTGTTATAAATGGATCGAAAAAAGGATTGAAAGCGCGGAGCGTAAGCAAAATGCCTGAAACCTCCGGACAGAGAAAGCGAATGCTTCTCATATCAACGAGGATTTTCTGGCCTTTATACGACGGCCACAGGATCCTTTTATACAATTATTGCAGGGGTTTATACGATCACTATCATTATGATATCTATATGTATTCTTTTCCGGAGTATGGCCAGGACGGATATGAAAAGGATAAACCGTACTTTATAAAAGAGATATTTGAGGCCCGGCATCCGGGTTATCCTGAAAAGATCGGAAATATGATCAGGCATTCTCTTGCGGGAGGAAAAAGATGGTCCTTTCAGAGCTCACTGTATTACAGTAAGTATAATGAAAAGCGGATAAAGGAACTGATCGGTTCAATAAAACCCGATGCCGTCCTGGTGGATCTTGACAGATTATCCCGCTATTCTGCAGCACTTAAGGATTTTAGCGGCCTTAAGACCATCTTTATGGAGGACGCACTGTCGAAGCGGTATTTAAGGCAGATCAGGGCTGTAAGTAATGATTCCGGGATATGCGGAAGGTATGAGGGATTTCTGCCAAAGTGGTTTAACCGGATCATCAATTCCCGCCTTTTAAGGAACTTTATATTAAAGGAAGAGAGTAAAAGGCTTAAGACGGAAGAGCGGGAAGCGGCAGAGAACTTTGATGCATTAATATATGTTAATAAATTTGAGACCGAAGACATGAATAAACGCTCCGGAAGGCACAACGCATATACGGTCACAATGGGGGCTGACTGCGACTATTTAGGAGAAGAAATAAAGATCGAAAAGCTCCCGAATACCCTGTCATATGTGGGAAATATGACTGTAGCGACAAATGCTGATTCGGTGAGGATGATCATGGATAAGATAATCCCACTTATTCCCGGCAGACCGGTAATACATTTTATCGGCGCGGTTCCGGATCTCTTAAGGGAAGAGTACCGGGATAATCCCCAGTGCGTTTTTGAAGGCACGGTCAGTGACATCAGAAAATATGTGAAAAGAACAGAAGTGGTACTCTGTCCCATAGCATACGGGACAGGAGTAAAAACAAAGACTATCGAGGCAATGGCTATGTCAATGCCGGTTGTGACCAATTACCTGGGAGTCGACGGCTTATCGGCAGAGATAGGCAAGGATCTTCTGATGAGTGATGACTTCGCCGAAATGGCCCGGATGGTGGAAGAGCTCCTGCATGATGAGAAGAAGAGACAGGAGCTTGGAAAAAACGGCCGGGAATATGTGAAAAGCTGTCACCGCTGGGAGGACATATTTAAGGTATTCGGGGAAATAGGGTTTTAGGCATGAATATCTATATCGATTATACGGCGGTAACAGAGCTTGAAAGGGATATCGGTGAGTTTACCGG
>CADCQV010000143.1 GCA_902803625.1 uncultured Lachnospiraceae bacterium | reverse complement strand
TGTGCCTGCAATGACAGTACCGTATCTGACAGCTCCTTTATCTCGTCTGCCTGCCTCTTTATCGTCTCTGACTGCTTTTGCACTATCGATTCCTGCAACTGCGGATTCGACCTCTGCATAGTATCGTTCGAGATCGGCTGTTCCGGGATTTCCAGCGTGTTCGTTATTTCTGTCGGCTCTTGAGCCTTCGGCCCTGAGCTCATTCTGTCTCTTAAATTCATTTGAAAGTGCCTCCTTATCAGCTTTCAGACCTGAAAAGGTCTTTTCTATGTTGGTATCACGGACTTTATTTCCGTTTTCGTTTGTAAATACTATATGTTTCCTCTTATCTTCCCACTGCACCGACCATCCTCTCTGTCCCATGCCTGATATGAACTCCTCGCGGCTGGCAGAGAGGGGGACTACTTCAAGCAGGGCTATGGCGCAGTCGGCAACGAAGCTCTTTTTTGAATCATTTATGAGAAGGTTGTATTTATCCTTGCTCCATGCGGTGATCTCCCCCTGTTCAATACGGGAACCGTCAAAATGATGCCCCTTTTTTGCTACGGACAGTCCCCGTTCAAGACAGAGCTTGTTGGTAAATGATTTCTGCCTTTCCAGATCATGCTTGGTCTGATGGAGCTTATAGCCGTCCATATATGACACTGAATTTGTGACTATGTGCCCGTGCAGATGATCCTTGTCCTGATGGATGCCGATAACGTATTGGTGTCCGGGAAAAAATTCTTCGGAAAACAGTCTGCATATCTCAAGAGCTTCCGCAGGCGTTAACTTTTCGTCCTTGTGGAAGCTTAGGATGTTATGTGCATACATCCTGCCTGAGTCTTTATCCCAGAGCTGTTTTTCCTTTATCCATGACTGATATACCTCGTCATAATTAATGGTCTCTCCTGAATAGGGGCCTGCGATATAGACATATCCTTCCTTTATCTTCTCGTCCCGAAGGACATATTCGAGGACATTCCTCATTGCCCCGTGGCTGTTTGATGATTTATTGACAACCTTATTGATCGCCATATGTTCTCGCTCTCCTTTCTGTAATCACCGAACTGTGAAGATAATCCCTTAAGCTCCTTTTCAGCCGGGATGAAGCCCTGGCCGTTAAGTACATGAGCCATCTGGTTTACATTGGTCGCCATTCCCCGCATCTGCCGTTCGTGATCGGAAAAGGTCTTACTGATCTCTTTCAATACGGCGATCTCGTCAGATGATGTGATGGTTGAACCGTGTATCGCTCCGATGATAAAAGCCTGCTGTGACAGGCCGGATTCCTTTACCCTGTTCTGAAGATCGTCATACTCGTCTTTGGTCATGCGGATGGTGACTGCTTTATTACGTTTGCGTTTTACTTTATGCATAGTGGTAGTTCCTTTCATGAAAAATTTTTGAGGGTTTCCAAAGGGAGTTGGTCCCTTTGGCGGGGTGCAGGGGCTGAGCCCTTAGACGGACGGACAGGGACATGAGAAAATCATCCGGGGAATGATTTTCTCATGTCCGGTCAGGCAGTCGGCTCCGGTGTGCAGAGGTCGGAAAGACCTTGCTGGGGGATCCAAGGGGGCAAAGCCCACTGGCAAGTTTAGCGGAAGCGGAAAAGCCCATAGGCTTTTTCGATGGAGCGGTGCGTTGTGGCTTGCCACAATGCGAAACTTGCCTAATCACCCACCGACGATTTAGAAGCTTAAGCGGTCGGCGGCGGGTGATTTGTGGTCTTGCGGTTTACCCGGGAGAGAGATGCCTGATGCCGGTGAAGAGAGCCGGATATCGGTTCCGACAGGAAGCGGTATTCAGCTCGATGAACCGGCAAACAAAGAAGGAGCAGAACAGTCCGGGGGACTGTTTGCTCCTTCGTAGTGTTCAGGTATCGACCGATCCGGGAGGAAATGAAGGCGGTGCGAAGAGCGCCGATCTCATTTCCGGTAAACCGTTACGGCTGTTCATTAAGCCGTTAAGGATTTAGATTCCATATGTGTTGACAGATCTGTCCAATTTCCGTCATTTAATGCATCCTGCTCTAAAGCATCGAAGTCATACTTTCGCTGATGGAAACTGCAAAAGTCAGTCTTCTTTGATGCTGTTCCGGGAACGGAGGAAGATCTGCCGATTCGTTCCTGACACCAGGTCCTTATGGTCGGATAATTATAGCAGCCCTTATAGCTTCTATCCTTGATACGCTGTATCTGATAGTCAACAGCCGGCTTACCAAACTCCGATATCAGATCTTCATACTCGGAATCGCTGAGTGTGTCCGTCTTACACACTTTATTATTATTTACTTCTTTGTTATTTACTATATCAGTATTATATTGTGGCTGGTTTCCGGTATCCCGTATTCCGGTATCCCGATTTTCCGTATCCCGGTTTTCGGGACACGGTGAGAATTCAACAATAGAGGGATTTTCCGGATGATCTGCCTGGTTTGTCGGTGCTTCATGGACCTCAAGGGTTATAGAGTCAAATTTTCCTTTATCCCCTCTGGCCTGCTCCCTGGTGACATACCCTTTTTCGATAAGGCTGTTGAGTGTCTTCGAGATCTTTTCTTTCCCATCAGGAAGGATCTGGCTCAGTCCCTTGATGGTCAGATTCCAGTTATCCGAAAGGGATAGAAGAGTCAAGAGCATACCGCGTTCTGTAAGGGACAGGTTATTGTCCCTCATGATATTCTGTGATACTACTGTATAGTTTCCCTGTGTTTTGTTTTTAAATATTGCCATGTGGTTCTCCTTTTCAAAAAAGAAGAGCTTAAAAAAGCTCTCCATAACCTTATGCTTCAAAGGTTCACAGAGAGTATCTGTTCTAACTTTTATTCTAACTTGTATATCTTATTCTGAATTTTATT
>CADCQV010000142.1 GCA_902803625.1 uncultured Lachnospiraceae bacterium | reverse complement strand
TTGTGTGGTGACAATTACTTTTGGCGCTTTAATCATATAATTCATCAGGGAGGAGAAACAATGGACAATTTTAACGAAGAAACATTAGGACTGATAATAGTATTCGGCGGATTCATTGCGGTATTTTTTATAATCTGGCTGGTATTCTACCTCATAGATGCCATCGCAAGATACAGATACCTGAAGGTCAGAAGCTATGAAAATGCCTGGATGGCCTTTATCCCCATTGTTAATATATGGGCTTCTGTGGAGGCTACCTACGGAGATCCGGAAAAGATAAATATATACGGCTGGAACGCACCTGCGATCGTTATGAAGCTCTGGCCCGTTGTGTGCTATATCCTTTCGATGCTTATCAATTTTCTGCCCATTGCCGGCAGCATATTGAGCCTCATTCTTTCTGTGCTGAATATCATAGTTCTGATTATGCTGTTCAAGGATATGATGGAAAGGCTGGACAACCCCCAGGACGGGTTTATGGCAGTGATCGCTGTAATAATACCCGTTATTTCATCCGCAGTTATCATTGACGGAACAAGGAAATTCAATGACGGTGACCAGAACTGGAAGGAAGACAGCCGGGTACTGAAATCCCAGACTGAAACAAACGGTCCCCTCTCCTTTATGAACGGCAGTCACTGATAAGCTTACGGGACGGAGCTGTACGCCCCTCATTCCGGGATAACTCATTCAAACAGCCGGTACAGCTCCTCTCCCTCATTATCCGCGACAAGCTCATAATTTGAAAAAACGTAGTCCTTTATATCCTCGTCGTCAAATTCCCACATACGCTCGCATATGATCCACTTCGGGGTTTCAAAGCGGAGCTTATTCATAACCTCGGTTTTTATCCTCGGATCCAGGTGGAGGAAGTAAGGTAGGTTAACCGGATACTTATTTGTGGGCAGTGTCTGGTTGACCTCGTAATAGATCATTCCGGATTCAAGATTGTATATAGCGTTCCTCTCCCACTCAGGTACCAGCTCATAGATCTCCCGGCAGGCAAGAACCTGGCTCTTTCCTGTTTCCTCATTGAATATCATAATATTTTCCTTGAACTTATCCACATTCAGATCCAGATAGCCAACGATAATGGTTGTTATTGCAAGAAAAGTTGCAAAAATACGGATATCCGGCCTGGAACCACTGCCGTCTGTTTTGGTATCGTCCGTTATCCTTTCTCCCGCGTCCTTCAGGATATAGATCATCATCACGGCGAATACCGGCATCTGGGTAAGAAAATAATAGAGATAGGGTGTGCCGAAATGAAGAGACAGGTATTGTATCACGGTAAGGATTAAGAGGTACATTTTCCTCTCCCCTTCACACCTGTCCCCGTTCTTCATACATATTCCGTAAATCAGGGCCGCATAGCAGATGAGAAGATTTCTTTCCCAGCCCAGGGAAAAAGGCTCATAGTAGTCCGTGGACCGTCTGAAGGCAAACAGAAAGGCACAATACAGAAAATCCTTCAGTGCCCCGTTAACAATAAAATATATGAAAATCGGGACAGATACTATGACCAGACCTTTAAGAAAATTCAGGGCACAGCATTTTATCGCCTCATAGTCCCTTTCCCTTATCAGTGTTATCAGAACGGTCAGCACAGAAGAAATGATGGCCGCAGCTATGGTGACCTTTGAATACAGGTATATCCCGAAGCCTATCCCCATTATGAGGGCAGCCCTGTCCTTTGGGAAAAACGCTTTCTCCCTGTTTTTTATGTGATCCAGGGTAAGATATACCGCCACGAAGGAAAAGGGCTGGAAAAGCTCTTCCACCGTGTTTCCTCCCCAGATAAGCGCATAGGCTGTAAAATAAAAGGAAAGAAGCACCGCCGCCGAAAAAATCCTGTTCAGGAAAAGCCTCGCCGTCTTCCACAGGATAAGCACGGTAAAAACTATGGAAATACACTGTATTAAGAAGATTCCCGGCCTGTTCCTTATGATCAGCTGTCCCAGAGCCTCATAAAAAAAGAAAGCCGGCCCCTTTAGGTCAAAGTAATCCCTGTAGGGGACAAAGCCCTCGGTTATCGCTCTCCCCATCAGTGCATACCAGGAGGAGTCGTACCCGTATGCGTAAGGGTAAAGAGGGCTGGTCCAGCTCGAGCATTGTAAAATATAGAGTATCCCCGAAACCGCCACAATGAAGTATTCAATTATAGTCTGTTTTCTTATATTCATATGTACTCTTATGGATTCGAGCCGACGTCAAATGTACAGGGCACCGGGGAGCGTAAACGGCAAAAAAACTTAAGAAAAAACAGCCCCCGAAGTCACCTGAAGAGACTCCGGGGGCAAAGTGTATTAATTACAGTTACTCTTCAATATTTTCGATCTTATCCTTCCGGGCCTCTATCTCCTTTGCCTGAACATCTGATGGTGCGGGCTCATATCGGTTAAACTCATATGAATACTCGCCTATACCGCCTGTCATTGAACGGAGATCCGTATTGTAACCGAAGATCATACTCTCGGGTATCTCGGCCTCGATTACCTGCTTGCCTCCCTCTGTGGGATTCATGCCAAGCACACGGCCGCGACGCTTATTCAGGTCACCCATTACATCTCCGGTGAACTGATCCGGAACCGTAACCTTCAGGGTCATGATGGGCTCCAGAAGAATAGGCGTTGCCTTCATAAATCCGTCCTTGAAAGCAAGCTTTGCAGCGGTCTTAAAGGACTGCTCGGATGAATCAACCGGATGATATGAGCCGTCATAGAGGGTAGCCTTTACGCCAACTACGGGGTATGCCGCAAGGGGTCCCTTTTCAACGGATTCCGCAAGACCCTTTTCGACAGCGGGGAAGAAATTCTTCGGAACCGCTCCGCCCACAACCTTCTCTTCAAAGATAAAGGGCTTCTCCATATCTCCGCTGGGCTCAAATATGATCTTTACATCACCGAACTGTCCGTGTCCGCCGGTCTGCTTTTTGTATCTTCCCTGAACGTCGGATCTTCCCTTGATGGTCTCACGGTAGGCAACCTTCGGGGTCGAAAGCTCTATCTGTACCTTGTACTCGCTTTCAAGCTTTGCCTTCACAACATCTATCTGCTGGTCTCCGATACCGTAAAGCAATGTCTGGCGGTTCAGCGAATCATTCACATTCCTGAGTGTGAGATCCTCAGCGCACATCTTCGCAAGTGCCTGTGAGATCTTGTCCACATCACCCTTATTGACGGGCCTGTAACGTACAGCGGTATACGGTGTTGAGATAAGCGGCTTTCCGAATCTGATGGCTGTAGCCTTTGTTCCGAGTGAATCTCCGGTCTTTGTAACGGCAAGCTTTGCAAAAGCGCCTATATCACCGGCATGAAGCTCCGGTACCTCTATGGCCTTATTGCCGCAGAGGGTGTAGAGCTTACCCGTCTTCTCCTCAGTATCCTCATTTACGTTATACAGGGCATCTCCGCTCTTGATAACACCGGAGCATACCTTGAAGAGTGAGTACTTTCCGATGAAAGGATCTATTATGGTCTTCCAGACTATGGCTGTCTTCGGCTTTGAGAAATCATAGTTGGCTTCGAATACCTCGGAGCTGGCGGTATCGATACCTGCCATCTTCCTGCCCTCGGGGCTCGGAAGATACTTCACGCAGTCGTCAAGCAGTGTATATACGCCGCGTACAAGAGTGTTGCTGCCCATGGTTATCGGAACTATGGTGCCGTCACATACACTTGCGTGGAGAGCGGCCCTGATCTCAGCCTCGGAGAAGGTATCTCCTCCGAAATACCTGTCCATAAATTCCTCGCTCGTCTCGGCAACGGCTTCCATAAGGGAATCCCTGTAGGTCTGAAGGTTTTCCTTTGAGTAATCGGGTATATCGCACTCAACGGCCTTTCCCTTATCATCCCAGCGGAAAGCCTTTTCTGCCACAACATTTACGTATCCCACGAACTTCTCATCCTCTCTGATGGGGAAGTGGAAGGGCGCTATCTTTTTTCCGTAGAGGTCTGTAAGCTCCTCAAGAACATTCTTGAATGAAGCGTTGTCAATATCCATATTTGAAACATAGATCATTCTGGGAATATTGTACTTGTCGCAAAGCTCCCATGCCTTCTTTGTACCTGTCTCGACTCCTGCCTTGCCGTTAACAACGATTATTGCGGAAGCGGCAGCGGTTGCAGCTTCTTCCACTTCGCCGACAAAATCAAAGAATCCCGGGGTATCCATGATATTGAGCTTTGTGTCCTCCCATTCGATGGGGATCAGGGAAGTGCTGATGGAGAATTTTCTCTTCTGCTCTTCCTTGTCATAGTCACTGATGGTGTTTCCATCGGCAACGGTTCCCAGTCTCGTTGTAAGCCCCGAAAGATTGGCCATTGCTTCCACAAGGCTGGTCTTTCCGGAGCCGCCGTGGCCCAGGAGGACAATATTACGGATCTTCTCTGTTGTGTAAACCTTCATACGGAAATTACCTCCAATAAAATATAGTCGTGCAAGCCGCCGGGATCCTTCCCCGGCACCTCAGGCAAGCACGACTATTTTACCAAATTTTCTCATTATTAACAATGGTTTTTGTGTAATTTTACTGTTCCAATAGTCTGTCCATATCCCTGTAAAAATCCGGAAATGATATGCCAACGCAGGAAGGATCCCTTATCTCCACCGGACGGACGTCCGAATTGACAAGTGCAGCAACGGAAAAGCTCATGGCGATCCTGTGATCCCTTGCGGTTTCTATTGAAGCCCTGTGCAGGGGCTTTCCCCCGCGTATCACCATGCCGTCCTCTCTTTCCTCAGCGTCCGCACCCATAGCCTTCAGGTTATTTACGGTAAGGCTTATCCTGTTTGACTCCTTTACCTTAAGCTCCGCCGCATCCCTTATCACCGTCTCACCTCCGGCAACGGCTGCAACAACTGCGATAAGCGGCAGCTCGTCTATAAGAGCCGGGATGATATCCCCTCCGATCTCCACGCCCTTAAGAGATGGAGAATAGCTTACAATAAGGTCAGCCGACCTCTCCCCGGATTCATAACGTTCGTTCTCTATCTTGATATCCGCCCCCATAGCCTTAAATACACGAAGTATCCCGTCTCTTGTGGGATTGATGCCCACGTTTCTTAAAACCACCTCTGACCCCGGAACGATAAGGGCAGCCCCGATAAAATATGCCGCACTTGAAATATCACCCGGCACAATTACAGGAATACCGTAAAGCTCCCTTCCGGGCCTTACGGAAGCCTTCGGATCAATGCTGCTCCCCGCGCTGATGTCCGCTCCGAAGGCAGAAAGCATAAGCTCCGTATGGTTTCTTGAGAGGGCAGGTTCGATAACAGTCGTCTCTTTATCCGCATAGAGCCCTGATAAAAGGATCGCAGACTTTACCTGGGCAGACGCAACCCTTGTCCTTATACTGCCCCCGTGAAGCTCTCCCTTTTCGATGATAAGAGGCATTAGTCCGTTTCCGTTTTCCGATCTTAAGGAAGCCCCAAGGGTATTCAGCGGTTCTATCACCCTCTTCATCGGCCTTCTGGAAAGTGAAGCATCCCCTGTGAGCAGACTCTCAAAATCCTGACCCGCAAGTATCCCGGAAATCAGCCTTGCCGTAGTCCCGGAATTCCCGCAGTCCAGAGGATTCGCGGGCTTCTTTAATCCCCGGAGACCCCTGCCGTGAACAAGGATGTACTCCCCTTTTTCATCCGTTCCCTCCTCTATATCTATGCCCATTGCGCGGAAGCAGTTCATTGTGGATATGCAGTCTGCACTCTTCAAAAATCCCCGGATCAGGGTGTCTCCCGTAGCTATTGAGCCAAACATCACGGCTCTGTGTGAAATTGATTTGTCTCCCGGTACCTTAAGCTCACCCCGGAGACCGCTTGTAGCATGTAATATCTTCATGTCCTGCTGTAAATCTTATATCCTTTCTCCATAAGGTCGGCGATGCCAAGAGCCATGGACTCCCTGTCATAAAACTCTATGCGGAGCGCTCCTTCCTCATATATCCTGTTATGGACTATACCGATATTCTTTATTGAAATTCCATGAGCCGAGAGAATGGTGGCAACAATGGCTATAGCACCGGGTTCATCCTCCACGTCTATATGTATAACATATGTTTTCTTTATCGGCCCGAGAGGTGCATCGGGAACGGAATCCCTGTAGTTCTTTGCTTCTTCAAAGATCCCCTTAAGATCCTCACCCCTTTTTTCCTCAATAAGCTCCCGGGTCTCCGACAGCATTTCGATATACTTATCCAGAAGACCGGTAATCTGCTCCGGATTTTCAAGGCAGATCTGCTCCCACATTACGGGATCGGATGATGCAATACGGGTAATATCCTTAAAGCCTCCGGCGGCTATGGCCTTCATATACTGCTCCGGGGAATCCTCCTTCTCGATAAGCCTTACCAAAGTATAGGCTATCATATGGGGAACATGGCTTATTGCAGCCGTTACACGGTCATGCAGCGAGGGGGATAGCACCAGCGGAATGGCTCCGAGCTTCCTTACGAGCTCCTCATATCTTTCGATATGCCTTTTTTTTGCATTGTCTCCGGGCGAAAGAATATAATAGGCATTCTCGATCAGGCGGTCGTTTGAATTCTTATATCCGCTCTTTTCGGATCCCGCCATAGGGTGTCCGCCTATAAACACGGCATCCCCGGCGTATTTTTCCACCGCACTGTGAATAACACCCTTTACCGAGCCCACATCGGTCAGTATGGTATCAGACCCGAGAAAAGGCTTCAGACGGGACAGGTACTCCGTATTGGTTTCCACAGGGGCACATAAAAAAATAAAATCACAGTCCCTGAAGCTGTCATCAAGCTTCAGAGTACCGTGATCAATGATCCCTTCCTGAAGAGCGCAGTCAAGAGTTTCCTTTGACCTGTTCAAAGCAGTGATATAAGCATCGGGGAAGACCCGCCTAATATTCTTCGCAATGGAACCGCCTATAAGCCCGAGAGCAATAAAGCCTGCTTTCAGACGTTTACTCATTTCCTGTCTATGCCGCTCCTTTCCGTCAATTGTTATCCTGCCGCCCGATGTGAGCGGCGTAGACCCTTTGATGCCGCGCTCTTCAGCGGCATCAAAGCAAGTTTGAAAGTTTTCTTTCAAACTTCTTCATCCCTTCTGGATTCAACATAGGCAACGCTTGCAACTACCGCGATCATTATCCCGACTGCAATAAGCGTCATAACGCCAAATGCCGATAAAGCAACAACAACTCCGATATTCATAAAGCTTCTCCTGTTCTTATCAATTTCCGGAATTCAGAGCATTCTCCATAATGCTCATCAGCTCGTCACGCTCTTCCTCCTCGGTCTTCGGTACATTACCCGCCTGATCGGAATAATCCTGATAGGTCTCATATACCTCTATCCTGCAGGCATCGGTCTCCGGCATTCCGATGAAGACCCCGCCGTAGATATTTCCCTCCTCCTGATGACTGACCCTGACCACATTGATAAAGGCCGGGATAACATCACCGGTCCAGATCTTTATATTCGCCTTGTAGATCACTCCGTTCATAAGCTCCTGCCGGCAGATAAATCCCACACCGGCCTTTGAGATATCCAGAACCTCAACGGGGATACCGAGACCGTTCTCATCATCCACCCTTGTCATAAAGAGCTTGACGCTTAAGGTATGCCTTTTATACTTTCTCCTGTTCAGATCAATATCTGCCATATCATCCTCCGAAAAAACCTCTCCGCGTCATCCCTGCCTTTAATCCGGAGCCTTCAGGGCTCCGCACCGGCCGGAATGACAAAAACAAACACCAGATAATTATAAGATAAAATGAATAAATATACAATCTTTACATTATAAACATCGCATCCCCGAAGCTGAAAAAGCGGTAGCGCTTATCTATAGCGTCCCTGTAAGCATTCAGTATATTCTCCCGTCCCGCAAGGGCGGAAACCAGCATAAGGAGCGTGCTTTCCGGAAGGTGGAAATTTGTGATAAGGCAGTCCGTCACCTTGAATCTGTAGCCGGGATAGATAAAGATATCGGTTTCTTCCCCATCAACAGCCCTCAGGATCCCGTTTTCGTCCGCAGCGGATTCAATTGTCCTGCAGCTCGTGGTCCCTACGGAGATCACCCTGCCGCCTTCCTTCTTGGTCCCGTTTATGATATCTGCAGCTTCGGCACTGATAAAATAGGTCTCGCTGTGCATGCGGTGGTCGAGGATATTATCCTCCTTAACGGGTCTGAAGGTACCCAGTCCCACATGGAGGGTAACATATGCTATCTTTACCCCCTTTGCGGCTATCTCCGACAGAAGAGCCTCTGTGAAGTGGAGGCCCGCCGTGGGAGCGGCAGCCGAACCGTCATACTTCGCATATACGGTATTGTATCTGTCACGGTCCTTCAGCTTATGGGTGATATAGGGAGGAAGCGGCATTTCACCGAGCTTGTCCAGCACCTCCTCAAAGATCCCGCTGTATTCAAAACGGACGAGCCTGTTGCCCCCATCAAGAACGTCTGTTATTTCGGCTTTAAGAAGACCGTCACCGAAGCTTACCCTGGCGCCGGGCTTAAGCTTTTTTCCCGGCCTCACTATGGTTTCGAAGCTGTCGCCGCTTTTCCGCTTTAATAAAAGGATCTCCACAGCGGCACCGCTGTCCTCCTTTACCCCGAGAAGCCTTGCAGGTATGACTCTGGTATTATTAAGCACAAGACAGTCTCCGGGATGGAGGTATTCGATTATATCCTTAAAATACCGGTCCTCTCTCTTTCCGCTCTCTTTATCAAGTATCATAAGCCTGGATCCGTCCCTGTTTTCAAGGGGATCCTGGGCAATAAGCTCCTCCGGAAGCTCGTAAAAATAGTCTTTTTTTAAAAGAGCACTCATGACCTTAAGCTTATCCCCATTCCGTTAAGACCGTTAAGAATCTTTTTCATTACGGAGTTGACCTCGTCATCAGACAGGGTCTTTTCGGGGTTTCTGAATACCAGAGTGTATGCCATCGACTTATGTCCTTCCTCGATCTGGCTTCCCTCATATATATCAAAGAGCTTTAAGCTCTCCAGAAGCTTTCCGCCTCTCTGTCTTATCATGCCCTCGATGTCACCTGCGGTGATCTCTTTTTTAACAACCATTGAGATATCACGATTGACAGCCGGGAATTTCGCAATCCCCTTAAACTTCCTGTCAAAGGTTGCTCTCTTTACTATTTCCGGCATATCGATAACGGCAATATACACACGCTCGGATATCTCATAATTATTCCTGACGGCAGGATGCAGCTCTCCTAAGTACCCGATAACCGTCCCGTCATAAACTATATTTGCCTGACGTCCCGGATGCAGGAAGGGCTTTCCGCTCTTCGCATCATAGCCCGGAATTAAGCTTAATCCGCTCTTTATAAGGAACTCTTCCACCACGCCCTTCATATCGTAGAAATCCCCGTCGCCGAAAAAGCCCAGAGCAAACTGCATTCTTTCCGAGGGATAATCATTTAAGGGCAGGCTCTTCGGGATATAGATATTCCCGAGCTCATAAAGCCTTACATCCTTATTCCTCCTGTTGAAATTGACGGAGAGACTGCTAAGGAGCCCGTTCAGTATCACGGTTCTCATTATTGAAAAGTCTTCTCCCAGAGGATTACTGATCTTTATTGCCTGTCTTTCAGGGGCATCCGCAGGAAGTAGGAGCTTGTCAAATACCTTCGGGCTCTCCATGGAATAGCTCATGCACTGTGAAAAGCCGGCATACTCAGCCACATCCCTTGCAACCCCCTCTATCTGCAGCTTCAGGGGCATTCCTCCGCCCTCTGCACCTGACTTCGGCAACGTAACCGGGATCTTGTCATAACCGTAGAATCTGGCAGCCTCCTCGGCAATATCCGCAAAGCCCAGGAGATCCTGCCTGAAGGTGGGACAGATAAGCTCCTTATTATCCTTATCATACTCTATTTCGAGGCGCTCAAAGTACTTAAGCATATCCTCCGAAGGAATATCGGTTCCCAAAAATTCATTTATTCTATCGGGTTCAAATTTGATATGCTTTCTTTCCGGCAGCGCATCGTGAACATCAACCATACCCTTAAGAACCTTACCGCATTTTAGCTCCTCCACAAGAGCGCAGGCACGGTTTATCGCGTCAAGGGCATTATTCGCATCAAGTCCCTTTTCGAAAATACCGGAAGCATCGGTCCGAAGTCCTATTCTCTTTGCGGATTTCCTGATATTCGGCCCGTTAAAGGTGGCAGCTTCAAATAATACCTCTTTAACATCACCTGTTATCATGGAGTTTTCCCCTCCCATGATGCCGCCGATACCGATCTCCTTCTCTCCGTCGCAGATCATCAGGACCTCACTGTCAAGGTTTCGCTCATTTCCGTCAAGGGTAGTGAATTTATCCCCGTCCTTGGCTCTTCTCACTATTATCTTATTCCCGGCAATGGTGGAGAGGTCAAAGGCATGCATTGGCTGACCGTACTCCATCATAACGTAATTCGTGATATCCACGAGGTTATTTATGGGTCTTATTCCCGCTGAACGGAGTCTCTTCTTCATCCAGTCCGGGGATTCCCCTATCGTAACATCTGTTACTACTCTGGCGATATATCTTGTGCAGAGATCCTTATCGAGTATTTCTACGCTTACCCTGTCGGATGCGGACTCTTTGGCATCCTCACCTGTTACAGGAACCTCTGGCATATGAAAGGCCTTATCAAAGCTTGCCGCAGCCTCTCTCGCAATACCGAGAACGCTGTAGCAGTCCACTCGGTTTGAGGTGATCTCATACTCAAACACGGTATCGTGAAGCCCCAGATATTCTATGGCATCAGTACCGGGAACGCTGTCCTTCGGCAGTATATAAAGTCCATTTTCCGGAGCGTCGGGAAAAACATCCCTGCTCTGCCCCAGCTCCTCTATGGAGCACATCATTCCGAAGCTTTCCACTCCCCTGAGCTTTCCGGCCTTTATCTCTATGCCTTCCTCGGGCAGTGGGCCGCCGTCATGGCCTCCCGCAACCTTTCCTCCGTCAAGTACAACCACAACATGGTCTCCCTCTTTCACATTGGGAGCTCCGGTCACTATCTGCACGGTCTTTTCACCGACATTTACCTGACAGACAATGAGCTTGTCGGCATCCGGATGCCTCTCTATGGAAAGCACCTCTCCGACAACTATCTTTTCGAGGTTTTTGTCAAGTCTCCTGAAACCCTCCGTTTTTGTACCGGTCAGAGTCATCCGGTCCATAAATTCCTGATCGCTGACCTGAAGCTCCGGTACATATGCTTTTATCCAATTAAGTGAAGTATTCATTGTATCTCCTTCAAAATCAAAT
>CADCQV010000141.1 GCA_902803625.1 uncultured Lachnospiraceae bacterium | reverse complement strand
TTTGAACAGTTGTTTAATGAGTCGCTGGAACACGATTCAAACATCAGACCGGGGGAGATTGTAAAGGGAAAGGTTATTACCGTAAAGCCTGACGAGATTGTGCTTAATATAGGCGCAAAGGGCGACGGTATCATCACAAGGAGTGAATACTCCAATGACAATTCCCTGGATCTTACTACAGTCGTCAAAGAAGGCGACGAGATGGAGGCCAAGGTTCTTAAGGGCAAGGCAGGAGATGAGCAGGTTCTGCTTACCTATAAGAGACTCGCAGCCGACAGGGGAAATAAGAAGCTTGAAGAGGCTTTCAATAATAAAGAGGTTCTTACAGCCAGGGTTGTCAAGGTTCTGGACGGAGGCTTATCCGTTGTCTATGAGGGGGCAAGGGTATTTATTCCCGCGTCTCTCGTTTCCGATACCTACGAGAAGGATCTGAATAAGTATAATGGTCAGGAAATCGAGTTCATGATCACTGAGTTCAATCCCAGAAGAAGAAGAGTTATCGGCGACAGGAAGTGCCTGCTTGTTTCCAGAATGGCCGAGAGGCAGAAGGAGCTTCTGGAGAAGCTTCATGTGGGCGATATCATCGAGGGTCAGGTCAAGAATGTGACCGACTTCGGTGCTTTTGTTGACCTTGGGGATATCGACGGTCTTCTTCATATTTCCGAGATGTCCTGGGGGCATGTGGAGAGCCCGAAGAAGGTGTTCAAGGTTGGTGAAACCTTAAGGGTATTCATCAAGGACATCCAGGGCACGAAGATCGCTCTTTCACTGAAGTTCCCGGATGAGAATCCCTGGATTGATGCTGCATCAAAGTATGCAGTCGGAACTGTCGTAAAGGGAAAAGTGGCACGTATGACCGACTTTGGCGCATTTATCGAGCTGGAGCCCGGTATAGATGCTCTTCTTCACGTATCCCAGATATCAAGAGACCACGTGGAAAAGCCCTCTGATGTATTGAAGAGCGGACAGGAGGTCGAGGCCAAGGTCGTTGACTTCAATGAGGGAGATCATAAGATCTCGCTTTCAATAAAGGCTCTTTCCGGTCCTGCCGATGACGAGGCGGGAAATGCTCCCGGAACTGCAGAAGAGGCTCCTGTGGCTGAAGAGGCCGCAGAAGAGACTTCCACAGAGGGTTGAGAAAGCTGTAAAGGGGGAAACCGTTATGGTAACGGGAGATTACGAACAGTTCAAAAAGGCAATATTTGCTCTCACAAAGATAGACCTTTCCGCTTATAAAGAAAAGCAGATGAGGCGCCGTATAGATACGCTCATCGAGAGAAACAGCTTTAAGGATTATCCTTCATATGCGGACGGATTGAAGAAGGACACGAAGCTTTTTGATGAATTTGTAAATTATATAACCATTAACGTGTCCGAGTTTTACCGTAATCCCGATCAGTGGAATCTTATGGACAAGGAGTTCATTCCGGAGCTGATCAGTAAGTTCGGAAAGAACCTGAAGGTGTGGAGCGCAGCCTGCTCAACAGGTGATGAGCCCTATTCTCTCGTGATGGCTTTTTCCAAGCATCTGCCCTTGAACCAGATAAAGATAAATGCCACGGATCTCGACAAGACCGTTATGGCAAAGGCAAAGGTGGGTCTTTACAATGCCAAATCCCTGGCAGGTGTGCCTGCGGAGATGAAGAGCAAATACTTTGACAAGGTCGGGCCTTCCTTCCAGATACATGACGAGATAAAGAGGCAGGTTGAATTTAAGGAGCATAACTTATTAAAGGATCCCTATCCGACGAATCAGGATCTTATTGTATGCAGGAACGTGCTGATCTACTTTACAGAGGAAGCCAAGGACGAGGTGTTCAGAAAGTTTGCGGCCTCCTTAAAGAAGGGCGGAATCCTCTTCATAGGCAGCACCGAGCAGATCATGAATTATAAGGAAATGGGTTACGAACGGAGAAATTCGTTCTTCTATGAGAAAGCTTGAGCTAAGGAGCTGTTCATAAATAAATCTTCACATTTGACTTGTATATGAACAGCTCCTAAGGATTCTCCCGGACGGGAGATCCAAAACGGTTTGACGCACCCCTTCAGCGGGATGCGTTGAACCAGCTTTTCAGAGCCATAAGCAGATATTCCTCCAGTACGGGGGAATTTTTTATTTCATCGTTTAACAGGACATATTCCGTTTTGCTTTTGTAGTCCTGTCTGTACGCGGCTGTATCCGGAAAGCTGAAGCCCGCGGGAAGAGGAAGGAAGAGGCCGGAGCTCTTTATATAGCAGTTTGAGGGAGAAGCCTTTTCACATCCGGTATTTTCCATTAGGGAGCCGATTTCCTTTAGGATCACCTTATCCTCCGACGGGATATAGAGGTAATCCCTGTGATTCGGGAAGAAATGCTTTAATTCACCTTTATATAGCGGTATTCTTAAAACCCCGGTCTTTCCGGAGGTCTGGAGGAAAAGCCTGAGATTATGAAAGAGACGGGGCTTCGGGACAGCCTCCGGAAGCTCGAAGCTTATTACAAATTCAGTTTCCGTATTCTTGTCGAAGCCGCTATGGCTTTCCGGGGACGCACTTTTTATCTTAAACGCGCCGGGATCCGCTTCAGCCTTAAATATGGCAGCGTAAGACAGGACAGGAAGTATTTCTGTCATCCCGAGTACATCGTCCCTGTTATGGGTAAGCAACAGCCCTTCAAGCTCCGGATCCCCTGTTTTTACATATTCCCGATAGACATCGATAAGCTCTTTTCCGCTGTATTTATCCTCGCGGCATATTCCGAGCATTTTTTCAACAGATTTCTGATTTAGGGAGCTAAGGCCGAAGGAATGGTGGAATGGGCGGAGCTCAGCATAAATATCTATGTCTGATCCGTCGGAAAGACAATCCGGAGGGGTCAGACCGTGTCTTTCATAGCGTTTAATCAAAAAAGGCAGGTCAAAGCGCCTGCCGTTAAAGGTAATAAGTCTGCAGGAGCCTGGGCTCAGGAGACCTGACAATCCATTAAGGAGAGCTGCCTCTTCGTCAGGATCCTCAGCGAAAAGAAGAGACAGGGTGAAACGCCCGCTATCTGCATTTTCCCCGGGATAAAGGACACCTATAAGATAAATACTGCATTTCTCC
>CADCQV010000140.1 GCA_902803625.1 uncultured Lachnospiraceae bacterium | reverse complement strand
TACAGCACCCGCAGCTACAACAGCATACTCTCCGATGGTCACTCCCGGGCAGATGGTCACGTTCATCCCAATCCAGGCATTCTTCTTTACCGTTACTTTCCCATAGGTATAGATTGCATGACGTTCGTTCATATCGTGGTTGATGGTTGCGATCCTGAGTCCCGGTGCTGCCATGGAGCCATCTTCAAATTCGATTCCGCCCGATGCCGAAAGTATCGCTGAATGGTTGATGAAAACACCCTTTCCAAATTTCACCCTGTTTCCGAAATCGCAGATAAAAGGTGTCAGGATCCTCACATCATCTAGCTTCCTTCCGAAGAGTTCTTCCAGATAGCCTACATAAGAAGGGTCATCCGGCAAGCAGGCATTTGCTTTTGCACATAGAACTCTGGCTCTCATCATCTCATCCACAGCATCCTTAAAGTAAGGCTCCCTCACATCAGTAGGTCCACCCTGTTCCATCAGATCAAAAACATATCCCTTTTCGTAATCCATCTCTGTCACCCGTCCTCTCTGCTCAAATCATCCCGTTTGCCGCAAACCATTTCTTTACGGCTTCTGTGGAATCTGCAGCTTTTGAACCCGTGATCGCAAGGCCACTCTTTACTGTTGCGCCTTTTGCACATTTCCTGATATCGCTCTCACTGGAACCCATCCCGCTTCCCTCGTTTGTACAAAGAGGAAGTATGGTCTTGCCTGTGAAGTCATATCTCTCAAGGAAGGTTGCAACCGCCATGGGAAAGGTTCCCCAATAGTTCGGATAGCCTAAAACGATGGTGTCATATTCATCTATAGTGTCTAAGTAACCGGTTAGTTCGGGTCTTGCATTATTCTGCTTGTCCTTCTTCGCTTCATCGATGCAGGTCATGTAAACAGGTGAATATGGATCCTTCATCTCGATCTTAAAGGTATCAGCACCTGTCAGTTCCTTCATGATCCCTGCCACGATCTCGGTATTTCCGACCTTTACGTATCTCATTGCTCCGCCGAAATAGTTCTCATCCGCTCTTGAAAAGAATGCGATCAGTGTTTTTGCCATCTCAAAAATCCTCCGTTATCTGTAGGTGTTTACCTGTGTTTGTGTTTCCTAGATTTGATTATCACATAGGCCTCTTGAAATATCCAATTCAAATATTCTATAATTGATTTAAATATTAAATAACTGACCTTCAGGGATATTTATCAATGACTACCAAACAGATAGATTACTGTATAGAACTGGCGCATACCCTTAACTTCAGCCGGGCCGCTGAAAACACATTTGTAAGCCAGCCGACTTTTTCTTATCAGCTAAAGCTTTTAGAAGATGAGGTAGGCTTTAGGATATTTGAAAGAAACGGCAAAGGCGCTGCGCTCACTCCGGCCGGAGCGCAGTTCGTGACCTACCTTTCCGGTATGCGCGAGGATATGAAACGTGCCATCGAACAGGGACAGAATTTCAGTGCCAGATACAGGGATAATATCACTGTTTCCATGATGGTCAGACAGGCGATCTACTTTCTTCCGGAGGCTATCCGTACATTTGAAAAGAAGCAGCCCGGTGTACAGGTTACTCCTCTGTTTCAGTACGATAACGGGGTGGAAAGCTTCTTAAAAGACGAATCCGACGTACTCTTTGCCCTCATTGAACAGACCAAACATATCCCGGGTATAAACGTCCACAGGCTCTTTGATTCCGGAATCTATCTTATTGCTGATAAAAATGATCCTTTGGCAAAAAAGAACATCATAAAAGACGAAGACATCTACGGACGTACTCTTATGGTAGGCGGCGGCTCTCCAAACACTTTACGCTCCGTCCAGCAAAAGCTCATCTCCTCCGGGAAAATTGAATATTTTAACAGTCCCGATCATGACTCTACTCTTGTAAATGTCGCATCCGGCAAAGGCATCTGCCTTGCTCCAGGATTCTTAAACGACCACAGCGGCCAGTTCGCATGGATTCCTTATGACAGCAAGGAATGCTTCCACTGCGTCCTCTGCACCCACAAGACGGATAGCCGCGAAAGTCTTACTGAATTTATTAAAACGCTTCAGCAGCTGTACATGGATGCAGTGGCTTTCCCACTATAGCTTCCGGAATAACTTACGATCCCTTTTTACATTTGTGTTCCGCCGTATATCTTGCTGTAACCAACTCCATAGTAATCTTCAGGTGCCGTCCCGAAATGCTGCACTATGCCCATTCCTTCAGACGGTTAATTGGAAATAGTGTTTACATCACCTATATTGATTTACCTCTATCCCCTTGACATCCTCTGGCAAAAGGCTCAGCTTGTTGAGTACGTTGGTGGCCTCCGATGTAACCGCTCCCTGGATCTCCTCCACTCTGTCGCAGATCTCCTCCATATCAGCCCTGAGATAGCGGAATGAAAACCTAAGCAAAGGATTCATCCAGAAAAGAGAAGAAAAAATCTCCCATATTGAGAAGATCCACAGGTGGCCAAACCGTATATGCGTATTCTCATGAATTATGATTGTTTCCAGTTCCTTATCTGTCAGTTCGTCTGTCAAAGCCCTTGGAATAAGAATCCTTGGTGAAAAAAGCCCAAAGGAACAGGGAGATACCGGAAGATCAGTAACCAATACATTCGCTTTACCCATATGGAACGGCTCCGCTTCCCCAAGGAGTTTTCCCATTCCCCTTAAATCCCGTATAAACCGGAAAATAAGAATTACTGCCACAATGATGTATACCGCCGGAAACCACGGATACGAAATTGCAACCGCCTGACAAAGCATAGACGGCTCAGCCAGAAATTTAATCCTTATATTGATATTCATACTTCCCTGTCTGGAATATATATCGGTTAATGCGTATTAATAATTAATCCATGTTGACTCAAAAATTTGCTTCCCATACGACCTCGTTTTTTTCAAACGCTTATTTCTTTTTCTGTTATCAGAACTTTTATAATCAAAATAGGAATCCAGGCAAAAGCTTTTGCTGTCCTTACGGGGATCATTTTCATTGCCTTATCTAAAAGCTCAATTCCATAAACCAGATTGGGCTATCTTGAAAAGATTTAATATTTTCCAAATTAAACAAATCTTGTAATACGGATTTGTCAGCATTCCAATACTGTTGATTTAGTACTATT
>CADCQV010000139.1 GCA_902803625.1 uncultured Lachnospiraceae bacterium | reverse complement strand
TCCTCTATTATCTCGACGGAAGCAATGATGCGTGCCAGCTGCTCCTTATTCTCTTCCATCTCTTCCTTCGTCATGGATCTCTCACCTTCGATATCGGAGGCTTCCTCCTCTGCCGCTTCAAGTTGGCGTTTGGATTCCTCCTGCTCCTTTTTCACGTCGGTAACGGTGCGTGCGCCGAAGGCACTCACCGTAAGGGAGGCGGATAATGCAATTGTGAGAACAACGCTTGCAATGCTTATTGGTTTCATGCTGCTTTTTTAAGATCCTTCGCTTCGCCCAGGATGACAAACTGACCGTTTATAATTCACAGGTACCCACGGTTCTCGGGAAAGGCAGGACATCACGGATATTCTCCATTCCGGTAATATACATGACTGCTCTCTCGAATCCCAGTCCGAAGCCGGCATGCCGCGTGGAGCCGTACTTCCTTAGATCCATATAGAAGCCGTACTGCTCCTCCGTCATCCCCAGTTCCTCGATACGAGCCTTTAATTTGTCATAATCATCCTCTCTCTGTGAGCCTCCGATTATCTCTCCTATACCGGGAACAAGGCAGTCCATTGCAGCCACAGTCTTTCCGTCGGGATTCAGCTTCATATAGAACGCCTTTATCTCCTTGGGATAGTCAGTCACGAAAACCGGCTTCTTAAACAGTACTTCCGTTAAATATCTCTCATGCTCGGTCTGTAGATCCGCACCCCAGGATACCTTATACTCAAAGCTGTCATTATGCTTCATAAGCATATCCACGGCATCCGTATAGGTAACGCGTCCAAAATCGGAATTCACAACCCCCTTCAGTCTGTCCAGAAGCTCATGCTTCTTATCGATAAACTGGTTAAAGAAGGCCATTTCCTCGGGAGCATTTTCAAGCACATAGGAAATAATGTACTTAATCATATCCTCTGCCAGTGCCATATCGTCCTCAAGATCCGCAAAGGCGATCTCCGGCTCTATCATCCAGAATTCCGCAGCATGGCGGGTGGTATTGGAATTCTCCGCCCTGAAGGTCGGACCGAAGGTGTAGATATTCTTAAAGGCCTGGGCAAAGGTCTCACCGTTAAGCTGTCCCGAAACCGTCAGATTCGTAGGCTTTCCGAAAAAGTCCTTTGAATAGTCCACCTGTCCGTCCTCTGTACGTCCCGGATCATTGATATCAAGGGTTGTGACCTGGAACATCTCTCCGGCTCCCTCTGCATCGGATCCGGTAATTATAGGTGTGTGAACATAAACGAAATCTCTCTCCTGGAAAAATCTGTGGATCGCATATGCGATAAGGGAACGTACTCTGAAAACAGCCTGAAAAGTATTGGTTCTGGGACGGAGATGGGTAATGGTCCTGAGAAACTCCATGGAATGGCGCTTAGGCTGCAGGGGATAATCCGGGGTGGAGGCTCCTTCAACCGTTACCTCCTCCGCCTGCAGTTCAAAGGGCTGCTTTGCCTCCGGGGTAGGGACGAGCTTTCCCTTTGCTATAACGGCGGTTCCGACATTCAGCTTGCAGATGTCCGCAAAATTGTGAAGACTGTCGTGGTACACTATCTGCAGGGTGCTGAAAAATGTACCGTCACTCACCACCAGAAATCCGAAGGACTTCGAATCCCTGTTTGTGCGTATCCAGCCTCCCACCGTGATCTCCTTGTCAATGTATTTTTCCGTGTCGCGGAAAAGCGACCGTATCTCAGTTAAGCGTTCCATATTATCTCCTTTAATAAAACTGTTTTTCACTGCTATTGCGGGGCACTGCCGCGCTTAGCGCAGCAATACGTACCCGAAAAACGCCCAATGGACGTTTTTCCATTCTGAGGTCGCAGAGCGAAGAATCTTCCTGCCGGGGTGAACCTTTTACCACTTGATCATTTCCGGGTTTTCTATTTCAGCGTATCCGAGAAGCATCTCCTCCACCTTCCGGGTCAGGGTTGCATCCCTGAAGGTCTTCTCTGCCCCCTGTTTCTTCACGGCCTCTTCGAATTCCGCTCCGCTGCCGTATCCGTATGAAGCCGCATCTTCTTCGTACTGTGCCTTCAGATCCTCATCCGTGACCTTTATATTCTCAGCGTTGGCAAGTGCCTGAACGACAAGCTGCTGCGCTGCTATGGACCTTGCATAGGCATCCAGGGTCTCATCGAAATCCTCTTCCGACATCCCCTGCTGCTTTAGATACGTATCCAGGTCTATCCCGTACATCTCAAGGCTCGCCTCAAAGTTTTCCTTCTGGTCTGCCTTTATATCGTCCAGAAGCCAGGATGGAAGCCTGTCTCCGGATGCTATATCCGATTTGTCCTGAACAGCGGTCAGAAGCTCCCCGAAGGCCTGCGCCTTTGCCGCCTCATTCTTTGATTCCTGCAGGGAGCCTCTCAGCTTATCCCTGTATTCCTTTGCCGAGGACACATCGGGATCGAGCTCTTCAGCAAGAGCATCCGTCAATTCCGGGATTATATTGGCACTGATGGAATTAACGGTGACGGTAAAGACCACGTCCTGTCCCGCCAGAGCCTCATCGTGGTATTCCTCCGGGAAGGTCAGGTTGAGATCCCGGGTTTCTCCGATCTTCGCTCCGACAAGACCGTCCTCAAAGCCGTCAATAAAGCTGTGGCTTCCGAGCTCCAGATCACGTCCCTTCGCAGTACCTCCGGAAAAAGGAACCCCGTCCTTCTTTCCTTCATAGTCGATATTGACCGTGTCGCCCTCTTCAGCAGCCCTGTCCGTTACCGGTTCCTGTGTCTTTTTCAGTGAAAGGGCACTGTTCTCCGCCGCCTTTACGTCGTCATCCGAAACAGTGGTATCCTGAAGGGTGACCTTCAGGCCCTTATACTCACCCAGGGTAATGAGATCCGTCAGATCGGCATCCTCGAGACTTTTCCCGCTACCCTTGTTTTCTGTGCTCTCTTCCGCAGTATCAGCTGCGGCTTCCTCCCCGGAATTCTGTGAGCACCCTGCAAAAAGCGACAGACTGAAAAGCATCACTGCCGCAGTGATCATTAGTTTTTTCATTTTCTTCTCCCCTCTTATTTCAATGGCTTTGCGCCGGCCTTTGCCTGCAGATTGTCACGCCACTCGGCAAATTTCGACTTTTTTTTGGCCGGAGCCGGGGCAATGGAGCCCCTGATCCCCTTCATATCGGTAATATACAGACCACTCACCGTGGCCTTGACTTCCTTCTTTACCGGGGCAATATCAAATACCGATACGTCCGCGATAAAGGTCAGTATCTGCGGTCCCACCTTCGCCTTTATTACCGGCACTCTGGTAGCCCGCAAATACCAGGGGGTCTGCTGAAGCACAATGTCCGGCAGCCCCGCATCCTTGATCTTCATTTTCTTTTTGTCGATTATCAGCATGGAAACCGTCTGTTTCACGGCATCCATAGCCTCCTGCTGCTCCGCCTGCTTCTTTTCCGCTCTTTTCCCTACGAAAACAAGAACCGCAAGGATTATTGCGAGAACTGCAAGGACGACCAACAGTACTATGGTTACTGTGTTCATTTGTAAATCTTCCTCCTGAAAAAAACTCTTAAAATAGTCCTAAGGAGCTGTTCATAAATAACTTTACAGTTTGACGCAGGACAGGCGTTCATCTGCAAAGAAGAAAACGTAGCCGTAGCGGGCTAC
>CADCQV010000138.1 GCA_902803625.1 uncultured Lachnospiraceae bacterium | reverse complement strand
GATCTAACTTATGAATAATCCAATTCAGGCCGGACTCGAAAGGATCCGGCTTTCTTTTTCAGAAAAAGGCACTTATGAAAAAATAATTGCCCTGATGTTTCCGCCTCTGATATTTATAGCGCTTTATATTCTCGGCGGAATCCTTTCGCATACCCTTTCGGATCTCAGTATTCCAAATGAATACAGGGAATGCGCCAATGTGCTGATGACAGAGGAGCTGATGAAGGGGAATAATCCCTATGCTTTAAGTGCACTTAACGGAGAGTATCCGCCTTTTATCTACCTGTACGGACCACTGTATTCCCTGGTGGTGGCGGGTGTGGGTACGGTGCTCCGTATCCTTGGGCTTTCTCCGGATATCATATTGCTCCACTATCTTATGACCTTTGTATTCATGCTCATTTCCGCTTCACTGGCATTTTATATCGTATGGAAAAAAACCGGGTCTATGACACTCGCCCTGGCAGCCTTTATTTTCCTTATCAATTGCAACTGGCGCTATAATTACGTCAATGCCAATCCGGACAGCATGGGTCTGTGCATTATGATGCTTATCCTCTTTCTCTTAACAGTACGGGATTTTAAGGGGAAGGAAATACTCTGTGCCCTTTTGACTGTGGCGGTATTTTTTACGAAACAGTATTTCCTGCTTATCGCCGGAACTGCCACGGCATTTTTCTTCTTATTTAAAGGGATAAAAAATGTTTTGAAATACCTGATCTCTTTTGGACTTATAGCCGCAGCAACCGTCGCGCTGCTAAAGCTCAGCTGTCCTCTTTTCGGGACCTATATGCTGTATTTTGCCAAGGGGCCGGGAACAGGCATTGCCTCAACGGTGAGAAGGGGCAGTGTCAAAATGAGCGGAATGGAATTTAATTTCCAGCAGATAATGTCCCTCGGCGGCATCTTCCTGACATTCTTTATTGCAGAAACGGTGGGATGCGTTTATTTTCTTGCGGCCTTTATCAGGGAATGGAAAAAGATCAAGGCGGAGGAAGCAGGAGGAAGCCAAGGCATACAGGTATTTGTTGAAGCCGGAAGAAATGCGGGGATAGAGCCCTTTGATCTTCTGATGCTGATACATATGGCGGTATCCGGTATCTGTCTTCTGTATCTCGGACAGAATGACGGAGCCTGGCTTTCCTATTACCTTGAGCTGTTTATGCCCGCACTTATCATGGGGGCCCTTGTTCTCTTCAAAAAATTCAGCATGGAGCTCAGCGTAAAAGGCTTATTTGGAGTGAACAAAAGGACATCACTTCTTATTCTGTCGGCGTTGTTTTTAATGTTTATCGGCTTTCCGATTTCCCGGGCGGATGAAAGGCTGCCGGTATCTCCTTTGTCTGAAAAGGATCATACCGAGTGGGAAAAAGCAGAGAAGGTTATGAATGCAAATGACGGCGATATGTATCTTTATCCGCTTCTCGGATACTATGGCATAGAGAAGGGAATATACATCTACAATACGGGACAGCCCTTTGTGGTTTCGGACAGGTTTTATGAGAGCTACCACCGGCATCCCGACAAGATGGAAAAATATCCCTATGCCGAAAGCATCTTTACCTCTCATTTTGCCTTCAGGAAGAAGATCCTTGACAGGGTGAGAAACGGGGAGTATTCCCTTGTTTCCTACATTGAGGGAACCGATGAGATCTTTGACAGAAGCGATCTCTCATTAAAATATGAAAAAACCGGAGAGTACAGACTGCGCACCGGCAGACAGGTCTGGAACACCGAGCTCTGGACGCTTAAATAACAAAGATGTAACAAAGAATAAATGTAAGTGAAAATCCTGTTGACAAACGACGGCAGGGGTGATATCGTATGGTCTGAAGGTATTAGCACTCAAATTAAATGAGTGCTAACACAAAGCAAAGAGCATATGGAATTAAACGAGAGAAAAACCAAAATATTAGAGGCGATAATCAGGAATTATCTGGAGTCGGGAGATCCGGTGGGAAGCAGGACCCTCTCCAAGTATCTTGATATCAAGCTTTCTCCCGCTACCATCAGGAATGAGATGTCGGATCTTGAGGAAATGGGGTATATTATCCAGCCCCATACCTCATCGGGACGTATTCCCTCGGACAAGGGCTACAGATTTTATGTGGACAGTATGATGGCCGACAGGGAAAAGGAAGTTTCCGACATGCACGAGATGGTGGTGGAGAAGGCGGGAGAGCTCTCGGAGCTCCTGAAGCAGGTTGCGAAGCTCCTTGCCGACAACACGAATTACGCCGCTCTGATCTCTTCGCCGCAGATACACAGGAATAAGCTGAAATTCCTGCAGCTCTCCAGAGTGGACGAAGGAAACATCCTGGCAGTAATTGTTGTAGAGGGAAATATCATCAAGAACAAGATGATAAGCGTTAACGGGGAAATGGATGACGATACGCTCTTAAAGCTTAATCTTCTCCTGAATACCCACCTGAACGGGCTCTCCCTTGAGGAGATAAATCTCGGACT
>CADCQV010000137.1 GCA_902803625.1 uncultured Lachnospiraceae bacterium | reverse complement strand
GCTATCGAGAATGCAGATGCTGACGGCGTAAAGATGTTCACATTTGACTGCACATCAGAATCAGATGCCATCAACTGCTTCGTAGGAACAGATAACGTTGAGGGTGGACGTCTCGGCGGACAGGAGCTTCTCCGTCTGACAGGCGACGGCGACACGGTTGCCATAATCGGATATCCCACTGCTTCTTCCTGCAAGGACAGAGAGGACGGATGTCTCGAGGTTCTCGAAGGCAAGGACAGAAAGGTTCTTACCGGTTATGATTACAAGGGTGATGCCAATGAAGCACAGAAGATCATGGAGAACATCCTTACAACCAACCCTGAGGTAAAGGCTGTATTCACAGTTGGTGATCCCGCAGCTACAGGTGCTCTTGCAGCTATAAAGGCAGCAGGCTCCGATTGTATGATCATCGGATTCGACGGAAACCCTGAAGCAAAGGAAGCTATCTTAAGCCCTGAAAACGGAAAGTACTGGGTATCCGAGATCTCACAGAATCCTAAGGAGATCGGTTCAAGGATAGTTGACGAGATGATCCAGTTCATGACCGAGGGTAAGGTAACCGACAAGAAGATCTTCATCGCTCCTTACATCATCACAAAGGAAAATGCTGCTGAGTGATAAGGGCTTTTCAGTACAGGGAAACGCATATCCGGCGTTTTCCGTGAGATCTGATCATCCATAGAAAGGCCGTCCGGGCAGACCGGATCTGTCCGGGCGGTTTTTTGGAAGTAATCTGGAGGATTTGAATGGAACCTATTTTACAGGTAAAGAACATAAGTAAGGTTTTTCCGGGTGTAAAGGCCCTGACTGACGTATCCATAGATTTCTATCCCGGTGAGGTTCATACACTGGTAGGAGAGAACGGAGCAGGAAAATCCACTCTTATAAAGATCATTTCCGGTGTATATTCTCCGACCGAGGGAAGCGTGATTTATGAAGGCAAAGAGGTTGAATTTACAAATCCGGGGCAGGCAATTAATGCCGGTATAGCAGTTATCCATCAGGAGCTGAGTATAGCGAAGGATCTGACGGTGGCTGAAAATGTATGGCTTGGAAGAGAAATAAAGAAAAAGAGCGGCTTTCTGGATAAAGCCAGAATGAACAGGGAAACACAGGACATCCTTGACTTTATGAAGGTCAATCTGAAGGCGACCGAGATCGCGGGAAGCTTAAATGCCGCGCAGCAGCAGATGATAGAGATAGCAAAGGTCATCTCACAGAATGCAAAGGTCGTTATCATGGATGAGCCCACATCTTCCCTTTCCGAGCATGAGATAGATGCTCTGTTTACACAGGTAAAGATATTAAAGGAGAAGAATGTAGCGCTTATTTATATCACACACCGGCTTAAAGAGCTGACTATGATCTGTGAGCGTGTCACCGTCTTAAGAGACGGCTGCAAGGTTGACACCATGATGGTCGGAGAGGTGACGGAAAAGCAGATCGTAAACAGCATGGTCGGCCGTGAAATGGGCGATTATTACAATAAGCATAAGCACACCAGAGGAAAGGAGATGCTCCGTGTCGAGCATCTTACAAGAAAGGGAGTGTTCGAGGATATAAACTTTACCGCATATGCGGGAGAGATACTCGGCTTTTCCGGACTGGTGGGTGCCGGTCGGACGGAGGTTATGGAAGCGATCTTCGGAGCGACCCATATAGATGAAGGAAAGATCTTCGTGGAAGGAAAGGAGGTTGTCCTTGATAATCCGAGCAAGGCCATTGCGCATAATATCGGACTTGTTACCGAGGACAGGAGAAGAACGGGACTCCTTCTTGCGAAGAATATAGTGGAAAACACATCCCTTCCGAGTCTTCCGGCACACGCAAGGACTCTGGGCTTTGTGAATAAGGCGTGGGAGCGGAAGGTCGCAAAGGAATATATGGATAAGCTGAAGGTTAAGGCACCGGATATGTATACCATACTGAATACACTTTCCGGCGGTAACCAGCAGAAGGTCATCCTCGGCAAGTGGCTCGCGGCGGACTCCAATATACTGATACTTGACGAGCCCACAAGAGGTATTGACGTAAATGCCCGTTCCGAATTTTATGCCCTGATGCATGATTTTGTGGAAAACGGAGGAGCGATAATAATGATCTCTTCCGAAATGCCCGAGATAATCGGTGTGGCAGACCGGGTCATCGTTATGAGGGAAGGGCGTATAAGCGGAGAGCTTTCTGAGGAAGAGATAAATGAACAGTCACTGATCGGACTTGCAAGTATCACGACAGAGGCATCGTGAGACAGGTGACACGGGAGGTTAGAATGAATAATTCAAAGGTCAAAAAATTAATAAGTGAAAACGTTGTCGTTGTCGTTCTGATACTTCTTTGTATCGGCTTCGGTATCGCCAGCAGTACTTTCTTCAGTTCCAGAAACATCAGTAATATCTTATCCCAGATGTGTACAAATGCACTTCTGGCTTCCGGACTCACCTACGTAATCATTCTCGGAGGTATCGATATCTCCGTAGGATCGGTGGCCGGTGTTGCAGGCATAGTTGCTGCTTATGCAGGTCTAATGTTCCCCGATATGAACGTACCCTTTGCCATAGTACTTCTCATTGTGACGGGTGTTGTTGTGGGATGTATCTGCGGTCTTATTAACGGGGTTCTGATCGCGTACCTGGACGTTATCCCTATGATATGTACGCTGTCAACAATGACGGCATTAAGAGGTGTTGCCTTTATTATGACCGGAGGACAGCCGGTTTACGGTCTTGCGGACAGCTTTGCCTTTCTTGGAGCCAAGAGAGTCCTTCCGACAGCAGGAATGCCAAACGGCTCCGTACCGGTTATCGTTATCTTTACAGTCATAGTCGTGGCTGCGATGCATATACTTCTTTCACAGACCATATTCGGGCGTCACGTTTTCGCAGTGGGCAGTAATAAGAGCGTTGCGCACCTTAGCGGTATCAATGTGCGTAAGGTCACCCTTATAAGCCATATTCTCTGCGGTGTAACTGCGGGACTCTGCGGAGTCTGCATAGCGTCAAAGCTGCAGAACGGACAGCCTAATGCGGGAAATACCTATGAAATGTTCGCCATTGCGTCAACGGTTCTCGGAGGAACCTCCCTTTCCGGAGGATCAGGCTCCGTAGCCCGTGCAATGTTCGGATGCGCGGTAATCGCAGTAATTAAAACCGGAATGGATCTTCTGCAGATCTATTCATACTGGCAGAACGTGGTTATAGGATGCATCATCATCCTTGCCGTTGTTCTGGATATGGCTCAGAAGAAGGCACAGAACAGGTAAGAGATGGATCATTATTTAATACTGGATATCGGCGGCACGAAGACCACTGCCGCGGTTTTTACCGAAAACGGTGAGCCGGTTAAGGATCTCTTTCTGGTCGTCCCCTCAAAAACATATGAGGGCTGTGATGCGGTATTTGAGAATACCGTTGCAGCCGGCAGGAGGGTTCTAAAAGAAACCGGTATCGATATTAAAGAGGTTAAGGGTATAGGTACAGCCGCGCCGGGTCCTCTGGATCACGAAACAGGGGTGATAATAAACGTGCCTCTTATGGGCTGGAAGGATTTCCCGTTGGGTCCGGAGCTTCAGCGTGAGTTCGGTGTTCCCGTAAGGCTCGATAATGACGGAAACCTGGGGGCTCTTGCGGAGCAGAGGCTCGGGGTCGCAAAAGGAGCCCGGAGTGTGGTCTACATGACGGTGAGCACCGGCTGCGGCGGAGGTATAGTCTTAAACGGCGATGTGTACCGCGGCTTTACCGGATCTGCCGGTGAGCTCGGACATACTACCCTTGATATGAACGGCATTCCCTGTAACTGCGGCTCAAACGGCTGTCTCGAGCTCTATGCTTCGGGAACCGCGATGAATAAAAGGATGAGGCGGGACATCGAAAAGGGAATACGTTCGAAGGCCTTTGACGATATCGGCTATGATAAGGAAAAGGTTTCGGGGAAGATCCTCGGGAAAGCTGCCGGAGAGGGAGACGGGTATGCTCTCTCATTCTTAAGGGAAGAGGGGAGATACCTGGGTACCGGTTTAGCCGGTTTCTTTAATCTCCTCGATCCGGAGGTCTTCGTTCTCGGCGGGGGAATAACACACTTAAGGAAATGGTTCTATGATGAAATGATAAGGACCATAGAGAGATGCGCCGTGAGTCCGGTGTCCCCGGACAGGATACGGTTTTCCGAGCTTAATGACAAGGTTGTCGTCTACGGCGCCTATTGTTTGATAAAGGAATTTTTGAAGGGTTAATTTTTGAAGGAGGAAGAAATATGCCTTTGATCACTATGAAGCAGGCTATGGCAGATTCGCTAAAGAAAGCACTGGATACATCCTTTGATCCGAAGGAAAGGTATGCGGTTGGAGCATTTAATTTCAGTACTATCCCCGAGATGGTTGGAATAGTTGAGGGAGCCCGGGAAAAGAAAGCACCCGTGATACTCATGCTTTCCCTCGGAGCCTTAAAGTATATCGGATCACTGGAGCTCGTGGCTGATACCGCGAAGGGAATAGCAAGGCAGTATCCCGAGGTACCCATTGTACTTCATCTTGACCACGCCACCGACCTTGAGATGATAAAGCATGCGGTGACGGTTGGCTTTACCAATGTAATGATAGATGCTTCGCAGGAGGAATTTGAGGTAAATATCGCAAAGTCAAAGGAAATTGCTGATTTCGCACATAAGCACAGCCCCAGAGG
>CADCQV010000136.1 GCA_902803625.1 uncultured Lachnospiraceae bacterium | reverse complement strand
GTTGAGGCGAAGGCACCCGGAAAGGATGATTTCAGCGGAGTTAAGTATATGCACATAATGGGCTGTTCTCTTATGGCCAAGAAGGAATTCGCGGATGAGATATTAAAGACCATGCATATCTACGCGGACAACGGAGCAAAGATTTCCTTTGATCCCAATATCAGAACGGAGCTTAAGGGGAACGGCGATCTCGACAGGATACTTGAAGAGGTCCTTCAGAGCACTTCCATCTTCCTTCCCGGCAGGGAGGAGCTCCTTACCTTTACCGGACAGAAGGACGTGGAAAGTGCCGTTTCGAAGTGCTTCAGCTATCCCAATATGGAGATCGTGCTTATGAAGGACGGCTCAAGGGGCAGCACGCTCTTCAGAAAGGGCGGGGAGCCCCTTAGCTGCCCGGTATATAAGGTTGAGCAGGCGGATGCGACCGGGGCCGGGGACTGCTTCGACGGAGCCTTCCTTGCAGGGCTTGTTCAGGGACTCCCGCTTGACAGGGCAGTAAAGAACGCATCGGCGGCAGGAGCGCTCAATGCTGCAGCCTTTGGACCCATGGAGGGTGATATCTCTCCCGAAACCGTTGAGAAAATGATCTCGCAGGATTTATAAGCCTCGGATTCGCCAAGCGGGACGTGCTGATTGCTCAAAAAACAGTTAGCAATCCGGGACACGCGAAAGGACTTATAAAAAGATCCTTCGCTGGCGCTCAGGATGACAGGGTTCTTAATTTAATGCCATTGGCTTCGTTCAGAATGCCATTGGCGTAACGGAATAGAGAAGAAAGGAACGGCATCTTCGACTAATGGAAACATACGGCAGAAATTCATCCGACAACCGCAGAAATAACCGTGGCAGGGTGCTTCAGATGGTGGCAACGGGACGTTGCAAGACGAGGCAGGAGCTTGTCAGCACCATGGGGCTCACCAAGATGTCTATTTCAAATATCGTTGCCGAATTCCAGGAGAAGGGCATCCTTGTCGAAAGCGGCAAGAACCAGACAAAGAGATTCGGGAGACGCTCCGTCAATCTGGATATCTCGGATGAGGCTCCGAAGGTCGTGGGGATACTTATCGTCCGTGACCGTGTCGAGGCTGTGCTCTGCGATATGAAGCTCAGGATCTTCAAAAGAAAGGCGGAGAAGCTTAAGAAGCCGGATGAGAAAGAGCTGATAAATAGAGTCTTCGCCCTCGTTGATGAGATGCTGGAATTTGACAGCAATGTAGCGGGTATAGGCGTTTCCAGCCGGGGACCCGTAAACCATGAAACCGGGGTGATACTTAAGCCGCCGTACTTTTTCGGCATACAGAACCTTCCCGTGGCGAAGCTTCTGGAAACCAGATATTCACTGCCTGTCAGGGTTCATCAGGACAACCAGAGCGGTGCGCTGGAGGAATACCTCTACGGGAACGGCAGGGGGCACGAAAACCTTATGCTTCTCGGAATCGAAAGAGGTGTTGGCTGCGGAGTCATAAAGGACGGTGCGGTTTATGTGGGCAATCTGAACCTTTCTCCCGAAATAGGGCATGTCAGCGTTGATTACAAGGGACGGCGCTGTGTCTGCGGCAACAGGGGCTGTCTCGAAATGTATGTGAATTCCGAGGAAATGAAATTCCTGCTGGAGAAGGCCCTTGGTACGGAGGGCACTCTGGAGGAGCTGTATGCCATGGATGAAACGGAGGATGTTTCGAACGTCCTGGAGGATATGCTCGAAAGACTTTCGGCAGGTCTGTCCTCAATGATAAATCTTATGAATCTGGATCTTCTGCTCCTCGGCTATGACGGGGTGCTGATACCGGAAAAGTATGTAAACCGTCTGGAACGCCGTATCAATGAGCGTCTGTTCTATTCGGGAATTATGAGAGTGGACGTTAAAAAGCCGTTTTACGGAAAAGATGCCCAGCTGCTCGGCGGCGCATGCAATATTTTATCGGCAGTGTTTAACGGAGATATCTTTATCTGACAGGTACTCTGGTCAATTCTACGAAAAAATCCCAACATATCGAACACTTTTTTAACAAAAAGCGAAATTGTATATTGACTTTACAATGTTGATATAGTAGTATCAGATTATGTTCATAAGCCGGTGGACGGCGGAATGGAGATAAGTATGTATGACATTGTAACGATAGGCGAAATGGTTATTGACTTTCTTCCCGGAAAGGAGAAGGGCAGTTATCTCAGAAACGCGGGCGGAGCACCGGCCAATGTGGCAATTGCCGCAGTGAGAAACGAATTAAAGGCCGGAATGTACTGCAAGGTCGGAAATGATGACTTCGGCAGGTTTTTGCTTGACACCTTGAGGAAGGAGGGCGTGGACGCTCTTTCGCCTGAGATGACGGACAGGGCAGTTACCACAATGGCCTTTGTTTCTCTTGATGATAACGGGGAAAGGAGCTTTACCTTCAGCAGGAAGCCCGGAGCGGATATGATGCTCTCGGCAGCGGAAGTCAGTGAAGATGTCATTAAGAGCTCGAAGCTTGTACACGGCGGATCCTTCTCCCTTTCGGAGGGCGATGCAAAGGAGGCCACGATTGCAGCGCTGAAGCTTGCTAAAGAAGCCGGGAAGCTTGTGAGCTTTGACATAAATTACAGGAATGTTGCCTGGAAGGATGACAAGAAAAAATGCGCCGAAGAAGTCGGAAAGATACTTACGCTTGTGGATTTCCTAAAGATCTCGGATGAAGAGATAGATATGGTAGGCGGCCGGGAGAATATTCCGGAGCTTATGAAGAAAAACGGTCTCTCGGTGGTCGTTGAGACTCTGGGCGGAGACGGAGCGGAGTGCTTCTATAAGGACGGTTCCGTTGTCCATCACGGATACCCTGTCGAGAGCGGAATGATAGCGGACACTACAGGAGCCGGGGATGCCTTCTGGGGAGGCTTCCTTTCAAGAATGCTGATACTCGGTGTCAAAGCTCCGGGAGAGATCACGGAGGATATCCTGAAGGATGCCCTGGACTACGGCAATATAAGCGGTTCCCTCTGCGTGCGTTCGAAGGGAGCCATCGCTTCACTGCCTGACAGAGCCGGTATCGAGGCTTTCCGTAAGAAAAACGGTGTTTCATTCTGAGGCTTAAGGGATATGAAAAAAGAAGTGTGGGAAAAAAGAATATCCGTATCGCCGTCGCTTATTACCTTTGATCTCTGTGATCTAACGGGTGCGGCCGGGATGATAGAGAAGAGTGGACTGGAGATGGTCCATATCGACATCCTGGACGGACACTTTTCACCAAGCATGCCCCTCGGGCTCGATGCGGTGAAGCAGCTTCGAAAGAAGACCGGACTGGAATTTGAAGCGCATGTTATGGTGACGGAGCCTCAGTTCTTTGTGGATGAGCTTCTGGATGCGGGAGCGTCACAGATATGCTTTCACATAGAGACAGCGGATCATATAGACGGGATGCTGAATTACATCCATTCCAGGGGCGTACGTGCCGGAGTTGCACTGAAGCCCGCGACCCCCTTAAACGTCCTTGATTACATTATAGAGAAATGCGACAGCGTACTTCTTATGCTGATAAATCCTGGATATGCCCAGGTTGCCGGAGAAGGTCAGGTACCCTACGCCGGAAGGAAGATCAGGGAGCTTAGGAAGCTCATACGGGAAAGAGGACTTGATACGAAGATAGTGATAGACGGCAGGGTTTCCGAAGAGAATATAAGGGAATTCGGAAAAGAGGGGCTTGTGAATATTTTTGCTGTCGGCAGCACCTGCATCAAAAAGGAAGACGTTTTGGGAAGCCTTAAGCACCTAAAGGAGGTTGAGGACGAGCTTAACGGGAAGGCAGAAGGAATCTGAAGAAATAAAGGAGCGGCATAGACAGCTAATGGGATATTACAGTGAGAATTATAAAGCCACAAAGGATCTGGTGCTTAAAGAGCTTGATACTGCCTTAAGCGCAATAGATGAGGAGAGTGTGGAAAGGCTCGTTCAGGAAATACTTTCCGCAAAGCAGGTTTTTGTAGTGGGAGTCGGAAGAGTGATGCTTTCACTCCAGGCAATAGTGAAGCGGCTGTCCCACCTTGGGATCTCCATCCATTATGTGGGAGAGATCACGGAGCCCGCTATCACCACCGAGGATCTTCTTATAGTCGGATCCGGAAGCGGAGCGACGATCTTCCCTCTGGGGATCGCGAAGAAGGCTAAAGAGATCGGAGCGGGGATCGTCCACGTGGGTTCGGATGCCAACGGTCCTATGAAGGAGGTGGCGGATTTCATGGTCAGGATCCCGGTCCGCACAAAGAATTATCTCGAGGATGAGATCGATTCGAAGCAGCCGATGACCTCCCTTTTCGAGCAGAGCCTGCTCATATTCGGGGACATCCTTGCAAAGATGATAATAGAAGAGAGAAATATAGATATGAAGGCACTCTGGCGCTGTCACGCGAATCTGGAGTGAGAGGTTTCAGAGGAATATGGAGTACTCAAAAAAAGATATTTTCAGACACGTGGGAAGTATTCAGCAGCTCTTATATGCCCGTCCCGTAAGGTTTCAGGAGGGAAGGAGTGAGGGAACGAATGCCTATGAGGTAAAATGCGGCGATCTTTTCTTTCACGCAATTAGCGATAAATGCCTCGACATCTCCGATCTTTCATATAAGGGCATGAATATGACCTTTTTATCAAAGCCCGGTCTCATTGGGAGAAACCCCTGGGACACTGCGGGAGCTGAGGCCCAGAGGAGTATAATGTGCGGACTCTTCTTTACCTGCGGTCTCGAGAATATCTGCGGTCCCTGCAGTGTGGACGGAAAAGACTATCCCATGCACGGAAGATTACGGACCACTCCCGCAGAGCACTGCTCATCGGATGTGGTGATAGAGGAAAACGGCGCAAAGGTTGTCCTTAAAGGTGAAATAAGGGAAGCAGAGCTTTTCGGCGAAAATATGGTTCTGAGACGCCGGATAGAGGCAGAGCTCGGAAAAAACAGCATCCTCTTAAGCGATGAGATAGAGAACCAGTCATTCAGGGAAGAGCCCATAATGCTTATGTATCACTGCAATATGGGATATCCTTTCTTAAATGAAAGCTCGGAGGTTTTCCTTCCGACCCTGGAGGTAAAGGGAAGAGAGGAATTTTCGGAGCAGCATAAGGATAAATGGAATATTATGGAAGCTCCCGTTGACAATGCGGAGGAATATGTTTTCTTCCATAAGCTTTCTTCGGACAAAGACAATAACACTATGGCTCTGATAGTGAATAACAGGCTTTCCGTAGGACTCAGCATTGAATTCAATATGGAAAATCTGCCCTGGTTTACGGAGTGGAAATCAATAGTATCTGGGGATTATGTAATGGGCCTCGAGCCCGCCAGCGTAACACCCTATAACCGTGAGCATCATTTGAAGAACGGCGGACTGAAGACAATAGCTCCCTTCGAAAAGAAGAGCTTTAAGATCAGGTTTAGCGTTCTTGACGGTGAAGAGGAAATAAATTCAGCAAAGGACAGGATCAGGAAACTGATATAGAGGAGGAAGATATGAAAAGATCAGAAATCAATGCAGTTATCAAAAAGTTTGAGGATCTCCTGGATGAGCACAGGTTCTTATTGCCCCCTTACTTAAGCTTCACTCCCGAGGAATGGAAGACCAAGGGACATGAGTATGATGAGATAAGGGATAATAAGCTGGGCTGGGATGTAACCGACTACGGTGAAGGACATTTTGATACCCTTGGGCTTGCACTTATTACCATACGGAATGGTAATGTGAAAATGAAGGACAAGTATAAAAAGCCCTATGCGGAAAAGATCATGATGTGCGATTCCGGCCAGATCTCCCCGATGCATTTCCACTGGAACAAGATGGAAGACATCATAAACAGGGGCGGAAACGACGTGATCTTCAAATTCTATAACGCAAATAAGGAAACAGAGGAATTTGAGGACAGTGACGTGCTTATCATGAAGGACGGCAGGCAGTTCAAGCTGAAGGCCGGATCCGAGGCAGTACTGAAGCCGGGAGAGAGCTTCACACTTTACCCCTATCTGTATCATGAATTCTATATTCCAAAGGGAGGTCCCGCACTGATCGGCGAGGTTTCCATGTGTAATGATGATGATACGGATAACCGTTTCAAGGAGCCCCTTGGGCGTTTCCCCACCATAGAGGAGGACGAGAGCGCATACAGGCTTCTTTGCACCGAGTACCCGCCTGCAGCAGACTGAAGAGGGTACATTACACACGATAATTTGGCAGATGGGCCGGATTATAAATTCAATCAGCCTGAAAACAGGCAAAAGGAGGAATGAAAATGGTTAAAAAGTTACTGGCAACGATACTTTCAGCGATGATGGCTGTTTCACTGGCAGCCTGCGGAGGAGCAGCAGCTCCCACACCTGCAGCAGAAGCACCTGCAGCAGAAGCACCTGCAGCAGAGGCACCCGCCGCTGAAGCACCCGCCGAGGAAGCTGCACCCGCCGAGGAAGCTGCACCCGCTGAGGAAGCTGCACCCGCCGCTGAAGAGAATGCAGGCGGAGCTGATCTTTCTTCACTGAAGTTCGGTTTCGTAGTAGGTTCCTTTGAGCACACCTTCTATCAGCTCATCCAGCAGGGTATTGAGGCTGAGTGTGCAGCAAAGGGTCTTAACAGCGACCAGTACACGGTTCTTGACGCAAGTCTTGATCCCGTTATCGCTACACAGAAGGTTGAAACCCTTACGGCAGACGGCTGCAACGCAATAGCACTTGCCTGCAACGATGCAGCAGGAGTTAAGCCCGCTATCGAGAATGCAGATGCTGATGGCGTAAAGATGTTCACATTTGACTGCACATCAGAATCAGATGCCATCAACTG
>CADCQV010000135.1 GCA_902803625.1 uncultured Lachnospiraceae bacterium | reverse complement strand
GAAGACGGCGTATATGTTATTCCCATCGGATGTTTGAAAAATTAGCCACTGTCATCCCGAGAATCCTTCCTCTTTTTTGTCATCCTGAGCGTCAGCGAAGGATCTTCCCACCGTCATTATAACTGCCTTAAATCTTACAGTCCTTAAATATTTTGCCAATTGCTTCTTGGATAGATAGAGCCGGATTATCCCTATAATAGGTATATCCTTTATATAGGAGACGTACTTTTCCGTCCTTCTCATTATTTGCACTGATCACATCAGCCCTTTTAAGAGCCTCCCTAACATCATGGATAGTCAGTTTTCCAAGACACCTTTTGAAATTATCTTCGTGCTTGTACTGATCCAGATTTTCAAAAGATTCCCTGAATGCCATATTTATATGCTCCAGATACTGTCTCCTATGGGAAAGAATCCCATTACAGTCCCTTTTATGAAGTACTATCCACAACTCAAAAGTGAAATTACTGTATCCGAGACTATATGTGATCCTCTTTTGTGTCTTTGCCTCTTTCATTTCAGAAAGTATATTCCGAAACTTCTCCACATGAACCGGCTCATTACTCTCCACGTCACAAATATGAAAAACCTCTGGTGTTGTCTTGGCGTTTACAGTCTTATAAAACTTCTTGGGACTCTGCTGAACCTTTGCTTCTATCGAAACATTATATTTACGATTCTCACATTGATTGATCTGATCCCGAAGCCATAGCAGATACCACTGCTCTGTTTCACCCTCGACCGTAAAGACGTATTTCTTTGTTTCCAGCTTTTCACTCATCCACGGTCACCTCATTTCCTACAATAACCTTTTCGAGAATGGGGCTGAAATCAACGTCTTTTATCGCGCCATACCTGCTGACAAAGTAGTTATTCATATAATCTTCACCCTTGCGGATGCCATCTGCGGTTTTAAAATCAGATAGGGCATAATGAATACTGTTGCCCGTCTCATCTTCTCTCTCCACAAACTTGATCTCATCACGTCGAAGCAATGATGAATCAAGAAATATCGGATTGTGCGTATTGAAAATCAGTTGCGCATGATTCTTATTGATATCATCATTATGGAATATATTGATGATATTCATAAGCGCCATCGGATGTATGGACGCATCAAATTCATCCATGACAAGAGTACCGCCTTTAAGCAACACAAGGATAACCAATGGAAACTCATTGATGAAACGGATAGTTCCGTATGATTCAAAAATCTCAGCTGGGAGCAGTTTGTTTCCAAGAATTGAGCAAAGAACCGTATCCTCTGCATCATCCTTCCCGGCAGACTTATATCCAAGTGCATTACCGGTGATACCAAACTCTCTGGCCGCCTCCGTAAGAGTTGTCTCAACATAAACAGTATTTGCTTTCGGATCGGCAAACTTCCTTACGAGTCTCATGTCATCGGAGCGATATACTACAATGAACTTATTATTGAACCAGAACATAATCCTCTTCACCAGTTCCTTTGCATAAATTGACTTAAATCCATTGCATAGAAAAAGCTCCGTATCAGACAAACTGTCAACCGCCAGTTCAAGCATCTTAGGCGTCTTCCGTTTTATGCTCTTGTTCACATACTCTTTAATCACAAAAGGCAGATCCACAATCAATTCTTCGCTTCTTATGAATACCTGCTTTTCATTTACAGTCAGCTTTTCTTCTATAATTTTTCTTGGGTATTCAGCATCCATAAAAGAACCCAGATCAGCCTTCACTGAATAATCTACTACCAAGCCATCATTCAGGAATTTTATGGAGAATTCTGTGATTTCTTTCGCTCCATTGCAATTTGGAATCAGCTCCAATGCCGATGCAGCCGCATTAGGTGATGATACATCGGCATTCTTGATACTACCACGAAGTACAATCGACCGAAAAGTATCCATTGCACCTATCACATTTGTCTTTCCGGAAGCATTGGGGCCATAAATCACCGCCGTACTCAGTCCTTTATAAGACCGGCTACCTGCCTTCATAGAAGAAATGCTATAATCCAATCCTTTCTGTTTTGGTGCGGGAGTCATGGAGAAAACCATTTCATCCATAAATGACTTATAATTCTTCGTTTTGAACTCTAACAGCATAATCACGCCCCCCATTTACGATTTGTTCGCAAAATTAATTATACTATAGCATGTCCGGCAGACTTGTCAACAAAATAAGGTGCTGTTTTGCGCTTTTTTCGTAAAACAGGTGCATAAATGTCACAAAAGCGTTAGATTTCCAAAAAATTGAGCGCTACTGCCTACATCCTGAGCGTCAGCGAAGGATCTTCCCACCGCTCAGTACATACACCCCCGTATACGCCCCAAAAAAGAGCGACGCCGATACCGCCAGCGTGAGGAAATTCCCGAATCCGAAGAACTTCACCCATACCGTGGCGCCCGTCGCTATTATCACGGCGGCTGCCACCCTGATAAGATCAAGCTCCCTAAAGAAGCCGGGAAAACGCATTGCTTCATATTTCTTTTCCCTTACCATCCTTCTGAAGGCAGCTGCCTGGACAAGAAGCACCACCGCCTCCGCTGCTACGGTTCCCGCTGCCGCACCGGCCGACCTGAAACCCGGGATGAGAAGAAGGTTGATAATGACATCCACGATAGCACCTGCGATCTCCGAGTGCAGCACCTTTTTTTCCTCACCGAAGGGGATGAAGATCTGTATGCCGATTATATTGCTGAGACCTATAAACAGTACTGTCGGCATTATTATCCTCATCGGCAGTATGGATCCCGTATAATCCCCGCCGGAGATAAAGAGCACGGTCTCCTTTGCGAAGATGATAAAATATACCACCGTTGGAACCGCCGCAAGCATTACAAAGCGGAAGGCCTTCATACAGACCCCGCGGAATCTCTCCTTCTCCCCCTTCTCTATGTAATATGAGATCCTCGGCAGCAGCACCGCTCCGAGTGACGTGATCAGCGCTGTCAGCACGGATTTGATGCGTACCGACGCGTGGTAATACCCCACCTCCTCATCGTCCGTCATAAATCCGAGCATTGCCGTATCGAGATTGAGGTATACTGTGGTGGCACATGTCATGGCAAAGAAGACAAGGACGCTCTTCAGATGCTTCTTCAGATCATAGGAGCCCACAGGGCGGATATCCACGTGCCTTCCGATATTGATGAAATTGATGATATTTGCTGCAGAAGCTGCAAAGACCGATATCCCGCCATAGATCACGTAATCGCTTGTGTCATGTACGAGAAGGAACATCGCGATAATGGATATGACCTTGAATATAATTGACCGGACCGTGATATATGTATATTGTTCTAGCCCCTTATATAGCCATTCCGTGCCAATGGCATCGAGGATTATTGAGGCACTGACCACAGTGAATAAGAGCCTCTCCTCCGAAAGCCTTGGCACCGTAAGGATCATAATGAAAAGCACCCCGTAGGAAATGAGGCTCATTATGAGGTTTATGAAGAGGAGCTCGTGGGTGACTCTCGTCAGCTCTTCCCTGTTGTCCCTCACCCTCGCCACGGCCCTTATCCCATAGGTTGGGATCCCGAGCTGGGATATCATGGTGAAGTAGGATACGATAGAGAGCGCGAATGAGACCTTTCCCATCCCCCCCGGCTGCAGTACCCTGGACACGTAGGGGAAGGTGATTATCGGAAAGATAAGGGATGAAACCGTGAGGATCGCATTCATCCCGAAGTTTATTTTTAGTGAAGGCTGATTATTCATGCTGTATTTACAGAAAGCATAGTAGATTTTCCTACCTGCCGCTGTCCGCAGACCATTATGACCGGATAATGTTCTGAAGCCTTAAGTATGGAGTTTTCGATGTGTCTTTCTATATACAAAGCATTCCTCCGGGTATAATCAAATGTGTTTTTAT
>CADCQV010000134.1 GCA_902803625.1 uncultured Lachnospiraceae bacterium | reverse complement strand
CCTTATCACCACCCCTGCGGGAATGCTTTCATATGACTTTTCCATATGTCAGACGGTTATCATCAATAAGTCTCCGTGACCCTTGATCCTGTACCCGCCATGATCTGCACTTACCAGAGTTCCGTTGCCCTTTAGAAGCTCCATCCTTATGTCTCCCGAGGTAAGGATAAGATCACCCTCAACCACAAGGAGGTGCTGGAAGCTGCTCCCGTCGGTTGAAAGATCCGTTTCACCGTTAATATGGATCTTATCTATCTTAAAGGTATCACAATCACAAAGATGCCCATGCATATCCTTCGCAGGAATGTCTTTTTTCAGGATAGCGGCCTCCTTTGCCTCCTCTATCATAAGCTCTCTGGGGCTTCCGTCAGGCTTTACCCTTCCGTAATCGTATACCCTGTATTTTACCTGCTTCATCTGCTTGACCTCAAGAGCCAGCACACCTGCCCCTATGGAGTGAAGGAGCCCGGGCCCGCAGTAAAATACATCCCCTTTATTTACCGGCTGGAAATGCAATACCTTCTTAAAGGTATTGTTCCTTATCATTTCTTCGAATTCATCCACGGTCACATCCCTGTCAACACCGTAGAAAATACCTGCATTGGGAAGAGCGTCAAGGATATACCAGCACTCGTCATTTCCCTTCGGAAGACCCTTCTTCTGCGCATATTCATCGGAAGGGTGCACTTTTATGGATATATTCTGATGGGCATCGATGAATTTGACCGAAAGAGGCCAGCTGTCGAAACGGCTAAAGTTGCTGCCGAGAGCCCTCTCTCCCTCTGCATCGAAATATTCCTTCAGGGTCTTACCCTTAAAGGAACCGCTGTCGATAATGGTCGGATGCTCTTCATCGCAGGATAATTCCCAGGTTTCGGACAGTACATAGCCCGGATACTCGGACTTATTATATTCCTTTTTCAGCCGGCTCCCACCCCAGATATCGCTGAAGTATGCCGGTTTAAGTCTTAAGATTGCCATGGTTTTCTCTCCTTTTATTATAAGATCCTTCGCTGACGCCGTGTCACCAGTCCTTCGGACTGACGTCAAATGTGCGGGGCACTGACGCGCTCAGCGCGTCCAAAACGTGCCCGAAATACATCCACCGGATGTTTTTCCATCCTGAGGTGCAACACCCCTTTTCATCCTGAGGTGCAACACCCCTTTTCATCCTGAGGTGCAACACACCTTGTCATCCTGAGGAGCGTGGCGACGAAGGATCTTTTTTATACGTCACAAAATGGTACACCAGATCAAAATACGTCTGTTCCTCGCTCTCCTCCGTAATATGCCATTCATCCAAGGCATCAAGATCCGGAAGAAAAACGTCGGCCTCGTATTCCTCATCTATCCTTGTGATAAGCGCCTTGTCGCAATACGGCAGGAGCTCCTTATATACTTTGGCACCCCCTATGCAGAAAACAGAGTCCCCGGGATACTTTTCGATCCCCTTAAGCAAATCATCAATGCTGTGGACAACCGTGACTCCCTCCTTCTTAAAGGACGGATTTCCCGTAAGTACGATATTTGTCCTGTTTTTAAGGGGCTCCCCCTTTGGAAGACTCTCCAGGGTACGTCTCCCCATTACCACAACCTTCCCCGTGGTAGTCTCCCTGAAAAACTTCTGGTCTGCCGGAATATGGGTAAGGAGCTCGTTATTAAGCCCTATTCCCCAGTTTTTATCCGCTGCTGCGATAAGGATCATACCTTACTTCTCCCATTTGTCCGAAAGGGCATTTATCTGATCTGCAAAACGTGCAATATCCTTATTCGCCCCGTGCTCATATTTCTTCGCAATGCCGAGAAGACGCTCGGCCGCAGACAGAAGCCTTTCAAATACGGTACTGATACGGGTATGGATAATTGTCTTCTTCTGAACCGGAACTCCCTTTGTCTCTGAGATAAACTCAGCATTTATAAGGTCATATTTCGTGCCGCTGTAGGGCGCGTATGCGTCATAGCCGTACTCCTTATGAAGAAGCTCCGCAAAGCTCTCGGTTACCCTGTCGTCGCCATGTACCACAAAGAGCTTCTTTGTCTTTTCCGGATCAAAGCTTTCTCTTATCCAGTTAATGAGCCCGTTCCTGTCCGCATGTCCGCTCATTCCAGAAAGCATCTCTATATTGGCATTTACCGAAATCTCCTCGCCGAAGAGCTTCACGGTCTTTGCACCCTCTATAAGGGCACGCCCGAGAGTCCCCACCGACTGGTAACCTACAAAGAGTATCGTTGACTCCGCCCTCCAAAGGTTATGCTTCAGATGATGCCTTATCCGTCCGGCATCGCACATTCCGGAAGCAGAGATAATTACCTTCGGCTCATCGTCAAAATTGATATTCTTTGAATCATCCGGCGTGATGGAAAGATTGAGATTAGTGAATGACAGAGGATTTATGCCCTTATTCACAAGAGCAGTGGCCTCCTCGTCATAGCATTCAATGGAGCTCTTCCCGAAAATACTGGTGGCATCCACCGCAAGAGGTGAATCAACATACACCGGAAAATCCTCAAAGCCCCTGATAAGGCCCTTTTCCTTGATCTCCCTTATGAAATAGAGAAGCTCCTGAGTGCGTCCCACCGCAAATGACGGGATCACCACATTTCCTCCCCGGTCAAAGGTAAACTGCAGTATATCCACAAGCTCTTTTATGTAGTCGGGCTTTTCCTCTGAGTGGAGCCTGTCGCCGTAGGTTGATTCGGTAAGGACATAATCTGCCCCGTCCACTGCCTCGGGGTCCTTTATGATGGGCTGGTCTGTGTTTCCCACATCTCCCGAGAAAACGATCTTTTTCGAGACTCCGTCTTCTGTAAGGAAAAGCTCGATAGCCGCAGAACCCAGTAGATGACCCACATCCGTGAATCTCGCGTCTATGCCTTCATCTATATGTATCATTTCCTTATATCCCACAGGATTTAAGAGCCTTATTGCTCCGTCCGCATCCTCCATGGTATACAGGGGCACAAAGGTCTCGATATTGGCATTACGTCTGGCCTTCCTGTTCCGCCACTCTGCTTCAAAGGTCTGGATATGGGCGCTGTCACGGAGCATTATATTACAGAGCTTCGCTGTGGCGGCGGTCGCAAAGATCTTCCCCCTGAAACCTTTTTTGTAGGCAAGGGGAAGAAGGCCCGAATGGTCAATATGGGCGTGGGTCAGAAGGATATAGTCTATATCGGAAGCAGGAACAGGGAGTGGCGCATTCTCATAGAGCTTCCGCCCCTGCTCCATCCCGTAATCAATAAGGAGGTGCTTCCCGTTTACATTGAGATAGTGGCAGCTTCCCGTAACCTCGTGGTCAGCTCCGATAAATTCAAGTACCATAAAAGCTATTATACTATCAGTGGGAAAAAATGTCACCTATGAGCACCTGGGCAGGCGGCGTAATTGCCACCACACAGGAAAAACCTGAGGTTTGGACAAGGATTACTTTGCGGCTGAACCATATTTATTAAAGAAGCCCAAAAAATTCACATATAATTTGTAGAAAAATATATCTTACATTTTTGATTTTGAAGTGTTAAAATCGACTTTGCACGGTTTGTTTTTGGTTTTGCTACAAGGGTACAGGGATGATCCCTCTGCCCCATCTTAGGAAAGGAGCTATAATGTATAAAACCGGAGATTATGTTGTTCATAAGGTTGACGGATTATGTAAGATCACTGATATTTCCAGTCTTGACATTCCTGACTGCGATAACGATATCAAGTATTACTATCTGATCCCCACCGAGTCACCCGCAAGTAAGGTCTATGTGGCTGTCGGAACAGGAGAAGGATCTCTTCGCGACCCGCTTACAGAGAAGGAAGCACTTGACGTTATCGATTCATATAATGAGCTTGACGAAATATCCGTTGAGAGTGAAAAGAACCGTCAGAACGCATATTCCCAGGCTCTTGTACAGAATGACGCCACCGAGCTTATGCGGCTTATTAAGACCACATGGCATAGAAAGAGTGAAAGACTGAAGAAAGGACGCACGGCAACCACCGTGGATGAGCACTTCCTTAAGTCCGCAGAGCATGCCCTTTACGGAGAGCTTGCCTATGCCCTCGGTATAGAGAGCGGCAATAATATGGTCGATTTCATTAAGGCCAGGATATCAAAGTGATACCTTAAGCCCTGGATTTTATGTAAGCCTCTCGCAGAGGTGGAACAAAGTGATGATGTTTGAAAGCCCGGAAAGCTGAATATAGCTTTCCGGGCTTTTTTGAGGAAGATCCTTCGTCGCTTCGCTCCTCAGGATGACATTCCCCGCCTTAATTTTTCTTCGGGACAAATGCCGGTACCCTGTCCTTGTAAAAGCTCCTGTAGTAGCAGGTGCTGTAGGAATTATCGGTCTGTGACGCTTCGTCGGGATATATCTCTATACTGTATTCGCTGCTGTCAAAGATACTGCTTCTATTCCAGGCGGAGCTGAATGTATTGGAAATTGAAGACTCCATGATCTCCCTTATCTTGTCCTTCTCCGTGAATTCCTCGGTATCATCAATATACTCATCGGTCTCTTCAACATACTCGCTGCGGCTTACTTTGATCTTTACGATCTCCTCACTGTCAAGGAATCCGCCGTTCCACATATCATTCTCATTAAGGAAGGCGATCGTGTCGTCAAAGCATTCGTAAATGGGCCAGGATATACTGAAGTACCTGTTGTCATAGACACTGATGCTCCCCACAGGATTATTGCCTGAAGCCATTGAGAAGCAGTAATGTTCCTTTAGATCCTTCCTGTAAGCATCCAGGAAGAGCGCTGTCAGATCCTCATTCCTTTCCAGATAACCATGCTCCGTCGAAACTGTCATTGTCAGCTTATAATTTGCAGAGGAGTTCTTTTTTGACTCTATAATAGGAACCACGTTTTCAACCTGGTATACTCCACTTGTAAACTCTTCCCTGCCGGTTATTCTGTCCATAAGTCCCGGATCGATGTCCTCGGGGATTGTGATCCTCCTGGTGATAAGGCTTCCGTCCTTCATTCTCCAGCCTATGACTGCTTCCCAGTATTCCGAATCGGAATTCACGTTCTTTTTTCTCATAACTGCGTCACTCTGTCCGATGGCTGCCAGAGAAAGAACATCCTCAGTGTCTGTCAGGAACATATTCTTTTCCACGAAATCTGCTGTGGGCATATAGGATGACTCATATTCCTCGCCGTCATTATAGTAGTCCGCGCAGTAGTTATAATTAACGAGGTAGG
>CADCQV010000133.1 GCA_902803625.1 uncultured Lachnospiraceae bacterium | reverse complement strand
TTAGTGCGGCAAAATCGTGCCCGAAAAACATCCACCGGATGTTTTTCCGATCAGAGAATAGATTCTTCGGGGCTGCGTCCTCAGAATGACAAAGCCAAAGGATGCTCCTCATATTGTCGAGGGTTAACTGTTACATTACCGAAGCCCCTTATACATTAAAATCCTTCCGATATACATTAAAAACCTTCCGAAAAAATATGTTGACACGGGAGGTTTTTTACTATACAATCTGTACTAGTAGTACTAGTACAGATAATAAAGAAAGGAGCGGCATCGACTATTATGACATTAATTGACTGGCGGGACAGCCGCCCGATCTATGAACAGATCGTTGAAAACCTGAAGCGCCTGATCCTGATAGATGTGCTGCAGCCGGGAGAGCAGCTGCCATCGGTGAGAAGCCTTGCGATGGAAAACGGCACGAATCCCAATACGGTGCAGAAGGCCTACGCCGAGCTGGAACGGCAGGGCGTGACCTATACGGTGAGAGGAAAGGGAGTATTTGTTTCGGAAAATACCGTGCTCCTCGACAGGAAGAAGCAGGAGCTTATCGAAAGAGCAGCCGATATTTTTAAGGAGGGTGAGGATCTGAAGATCAGTCCCGAGGAGATTTATAAGGAGGCTCTTTTACATTACAGGGAGAAACCGACGGTAAAAAGCTTAAGCGGGAAAGGAGAGGAAGAGGATAAGATATGATTAAGATAGATAATATCAGTAAATCCTTTGGAGAAACCAAGGCTGTAAACAATGCTTCCCTGAACATCAAGGAAGGAGAGGTGTTCGGGCTTATCGGTACCAACGGTGCCGGAAAATCAACCCTGCTTCGCATGCTTTCGGGAATACTGCTGCCGGACAGCGGAAGTATCCTTGTGGATGACGAGCCGGTCTATGATGACCCGAAGGTAAAGGAAAAGATATATTTTATCCCGGATGATGCATACTTCTTTCCAAATGCCACGCCGGATAGTATGAGGGACTACTATTCATCCCTTTATCCCTTATTTGACAGGGAAAGGTTCAATAGCCTCCTTAAAGGCTTTAATCTGAAGGGGAACCGGAAGATATCCGAGTTTTCCAAGGGAATGAGAAAGCAGCTTTCCGTGCTACTTGCTGTATCCAGCGGAGCCAGGTATCTCCTCTGCGATGAGACCTTTGACGGTCTGGATCCCGTTATGAGGCAGGGGATCAAAAGCATCTTTTCAAGCGAAATGTCGGATAGGGGGATCGTTCCGGTCATAGCCTCCCACAACCTCCGGGAGCTTGAGGATATTTGCGACCATATCGGGCTTCTGCATCAGGGAGGCGTGCTCCTTTCTGAAGACATTGAAGAAATGAAGCTGAATCTACAGAAGGTTCAGGTTGTGTTTAATTCCGACGAGGATAAGGAGAAAGCTCTTTCCGGCTTGAACGTTATCCTTTCGGAACAGAGGGGCAGACTCTATACCTTCACGGTCAGAGGAGGAAGAGAGGAGATTGAGGCTCATTTCAGAGGTGCTGAACCGGTATTTTTCGAGATACTGAAGCTTTCTCTTGAAGAGATATTTATAAGTGAAACGGAGGTGGTAGGATATGACATCCGCAAATTCATCCTTGGCTAAGTTTATGAGAGAACAGAAGGCGCTGCTGTGGAGAAGGCTGCCGCTTGCAGCCCTGTCCGTTATCATGTATTTTCTCTATGACGTTTTCGGAACGGTAATGCTGATACAAAGGGAAAGAGTGAATATTTATTCGGATCAGCCTTTTCCCGTTCGCGGAGCCTGGACCATTTCGAGTCTGATGGGGCTAAGGGGCTTCGGCTGGCTGATCTGCAGTACAGGGGCTGTGCTGCTCGCCATACAGGGCTTTGCATATCTCTATAAGACACAGACCGTGGACTTTTATGAGAGCCGTCCGGAAAAGAGAGGCACGAGGTTTTTTAATATAGTAGTAAACGGGATTTTCATATATCTGCTGCCCGCTCTTACCGGAGCCATCCTGTCTCTTCTTATTGCTGCGGCAAACGGCTGTGCCCCCGGCTGGCTCATTACGGAGGTGTTCATTTCACTGGGATTACAGACAGCGCTCTTTCTCGCGGTTTACGGAATGAGCATTCTCGCGGCTCTCCTTACGGGAACCGTCATTACCGCAGTGATGATGAATATTTTCTTTTTCGGGATAGAAGGGATGATACGCCTTACGGTTCTGGGGTACAGGAGTGCCTTTTATGCCACCTTTGACCAGGGGAAGAGCGACGGTCTTTTAAGTAATGTCTATACCCTGCCGGTTTTCAATTATCTGGGCGGGATAGTGAGATCAATGATCTTTGCGATAAATGAATTTGACTTTACCGGATCATATGAATACGTTATAAAGTCTGCAGGATTCACCGTAAAGGGAATGGTTGTGAATCTCGTGATTTTTGTGATCACTATAGTGCTCTCGTTTGCAGTGTACAAAAAGAGAAAGGCGGAGTCCGCAGGAAAGGCCGTGATATACAGGCCTCTGGAGGTTTTCATAAAGTTTGTGACAGGAGTCATCATTTCTCTGGATGCCGGACTTCTTATCAATGCGGTATTCATAATGGATATGAGCTCCGCTACGGGTCCTGTGATAATAACCATAATCCTTATGGCATTCCTCGTTTCCCTTATCCTGGAATCCGTTTTCGCACTGAATGTAAGGATGGCGTTTAATAAAGCCTGGCAGATCCCGATTATCGCTGTCGCCTCCATTATCATATTATTTGTATATAAGAGCGGCGTCACAGGCTATGACAGCTTCCTGCCGGATAAGGAGAAGGTGGGCAGTTCCTACCTCGT
>CADCQV010000132.1 GCA_902803625.1 uncultured Lachnospiraceae bacterium | reverse complement strand
TGTATTGAGGTCAACAAAAAAAGCCCCTGTAGCTATACCCGGCCGGAACCGTGTACAAGGTGTGGTGGATAGGTTATAATACAAGCGGTTTGACCTGTTAACAGTATCTGACGAACGGACTATTCGTGAAAAAGATTGTTTATCTAATGGAATACCCCATAGATCTGCCGGGAGGGGCACAGCTGTCAACAGAGCTGATAGCTGCGGCACTCGCGGAAAATCCCGGGTACGGTTATGAAGCGGTAGTGATATGCCCGGAGCTTCTCAGCCGGAGAACAACCGATTTTCCCTTCAGGATATTGACCTATCCGATGGGAGAAAAGCGTTTTCCAAACCTGCTTAGGCGTATAAAGGCCTTTAGAAAATATATAGGTGAAGAGGCACCGGATCTCATTCATATAGAAATGTCGGAGTCTCTTATTACATACGGCTTTATAATGGGGAATTTTCGCAGGATACCGCATATATACACTGACAGGGGCATGTTTTTCGGTTACAGGAAGAGATCCAGGCTTTTTATGGATCCGGTTTTGAAGACTGCGGCCTGTCTTATCACGACCACCGAAAAAAACCGGAGGCTTTGGAGTGAGAATACCTCCTTCGGTCCGGTTTATACCATACCGAACACCATAAGCTCCGTTTTTGAAAGCTATGATGAAAGCAGGAAGAAAAGGGACGGCCGCCTTTCTGTCGGCTTTGCAGGAAGGGTATGCGTGGAAAAGGACTGGGGAAAGGTTCCGGTTATCGTCAGGGCGCTTAAGGACAGAGGGATTGATTTTGAGGTGCGTCTCGTATTGTCACTTTATGAAAAGGGTGACAGGGAATTTGCCGACAGACTGAAAAGTGATATCGAGGGCATTATCGGGAAAAACAGGCTGATATACAGCGAAGAGCTTTCCCAGAAGGAAATGAGCGATTTTTACTATGGAGTTGATCTGTTTATTATGACATCCGTTTTTGAATCCTTCGGTAAGGCTGCAGTGGAAGCCATGTCGAGAAAGTGCTGCATTATGTCAACCAACGCAGGGGGGCTGCCGGAGGTTATAGGGAGGGATGAAAACCTTTATTCAACGGACCATATCGAAAAGCTTTGCACATACGCGGAGAGGCTTATCGCGGATCCGGATTTTCTGAGGAAGGAGCAGGAATACTTTTTCAGGAGATATAAAGAGCTTTTCACGGGAGAAGCCTATGTGAGAAGGCATCTGGAAACATATGACAGGATATTGTCATCATAAGTGAAGGAAACGTTTCCTTCGGATCAAGAAGAAGTATCTGGACACATGAAGGAAAAAAGAAGCGGCTTGGGAGGGTTCCTGAGCTATTTCTACGGGAATTTCATAGTACTGCTGCTGGGATTTATCCAGACACCCCTGGTCACCAGAATTATGTCAACCCAGGAGTACGGCAGAACGGGAATGTTTGAGGCAGCGGTTTCGTGTATCTATATCTTTGCCGTTCTGGGGCTGGATCAGGCATATATCCGCTATTATTACAGGCAGGGTGTGGACAGGAGGATCCTGATGGTGAAGTGTCTTTTGCCTCCCCTTTTCCTGGTCTCGCTGCTGGTGCTTTTATATTATTTTATGTCAACTCCTGCCAATAACTGGCTTTTCGGACGGACCAGCGCCGATATCACCTTTCTCGTTGCGGGATATACCATAGTTTCTGTTTTCGAGCGCTTTCTTTTTCTGGATGTGCGGATGCAGCAGAACGGCAGGCTGTACAGTAACATTAATATCGCCCAGAAGCTTATAAACATTATTCTGATATTTGTTTTCTTCAATCTTTTCGGAGATGATTTCAGGGTTGTGCTTTATGCCCTGACTCTTTCCTGGGCGTCCACGACTATGTTTCTGGCGCTTAGATACCTGTTCCTTAAAGGCGGAGAAGTGCCTCCCGGGAATGATGCTTTGCGGGACAGTGCTGTGCGGAAGGATGCTTTGCAAAATGACAATTCCCGGAAGCAGTGTGAAATCCCGGAAAAGGAGCTTATATCCTACGGTCTGCCATTTATCCTCATCCTCTTAATGGAGTGGCTGCTCTCATCCTGTGATAAGATTGCTTTGAAAACACTGTCGGACTATCATGAGCTGGGGATCTACAACGCAGCAATGAAGATAATGGTGCTGCTCCTTACATTTAAGAATACCTTTCTGGCGTATTGGTCACCGGTCGCCATGGAAAAATACGAGAGCGGGGACCGGGATGCTGCAGGGTTTTTCAGAAAGGCATTTGATATGGTGCGTTTCCTCTGTATGCTGGCTGCAGCGGGTGTGATCATGCTCCGGAATGTGGTTGTTCTGATCCTCGGCCCGGACTACAGAGGGGCAGACAGTATAATCCCCTTTCTAACGCTTATGCCGATCTTTGCGATAATGTTTGAGATAACGGTGCAGGGCATGAGGTTTAAGAAAAAGAATATTTTCTTAAATATCGCAAGTCTCGCAGCGATCATTGTGAATATCTGCGGGAATTTCCTGCTGGTTCCGGTGCTCGGCGGAACAGGTGCCGCGGTTACAACCGGAGTGTCCTATATAATGTACTTTGTAGTTGGGTCCTTTTTTTCCGAAAGATTTTATCCGGTGGGTTATGACTGGGGGAGGACCTTTATTGACGCGGTGCTGATCGTACTTTATGCTTCTTTTGCGACATTTTCGGGGATGGAGATCCTTTCTGCGGCCACCGGTTTGGTGGTTATACTGCTCATTATCCTCGTTGAGAAGGAAAGCCTTATGAAGGCTCTGGAGGTTTTGGGGGAATATGCGGGGAAGATCCTTCGCTTCGCTCAGGATGACAGTGGGGCAGCGCAGGAAGACAGCGGGGCAACTCAGGAAGACAGCGGGGCAGAGCAGGGGACGTTGAAAAATGAAGACCATAAAAGCTGATAAATTAATATTCCTGATTATCATTATCACGGTCCTTTATACGGCGGCAAACCTTCTTATGCTGGGGAGCTTCCTCAAAAAGGACGTGAATCTCAGTAAAAGCTCCACACAGACCATGTATGCGGACAGCTACCCGGAGACAAAGGAGTTTCCGGATCTGTTTTTGAGAAATCTCCTGAAAGGAAAAACCGTGAAGGTCGCGCGGGAGATAAAAACCTATGATGAATACGGCACTTACGGGCATGATGAGGATGAGGGAAATCCCTTTGACAAGCACTATCTCATTGATAATGACTATACCCGCTGGTTCGGGCTGTATGCAAAAGAGGTGGCAGTGGATCAGAGTCTCCCGGCAGGTGAAGAAACGGAGAAGCTCTTTAAGGGGAAGGAAAATGATTTTCTTGACCTTGGGGAGGCCAATGACATGCTGAGATATTCCTTCCCGCTTAACAGGGAAAAGGTACAGCAGGCATCGGCCTTCTGGTATTCCTGGTACTATAACGCATTTTCCGAGAAGGTTAAGAAGAATAAAGATAAGGATATGCAGCCTAATATTTATGTAAACCTAAGCGGCGCCGATACGGCAGATAGTTTTGTAGCGGTCTGGACTGACAGGGAAGATCTGTATCTTTTGAGTGAGGATGTTTACCGGGAGATGTACGATGGGAAATAATGCCGAGAAAAGCGAGAAAGTTGAAAACGGACTGAAGAGAGCGGCCTTTGCAGCGATTGCCATTATTCTGGAGATAGGAGTGATCTATTTTCTGTTTTTCAGACTGGAAAGCAGGTATTCATGGATATCGATAATAATCACGATACTTGCCTTCATTATCGTCCTTTATATTTACGGAAAGCACGAGACGGCGTCCGTAAAGATGCCCTGGCTCATCCTTATTTCGGCATTTCCCATAGTTGGGGTGTTCCTTTATCTGGTACTTGGGTTAAACAGGGGAACACGGAAGATGTTGAAGCGTTATAAAGAACTGGACAGCTGCCTTCTTCCGCTGCTTCCTTCAAATGATGAGGTGATAGAGAAGCTTTCGGAAAAGGATCCGGGGGCTGCCGGTCAGTTCAGGTACGTCCGGAAATACTCGGGATACCCGGTATACAACAATACTGACATAATCTTTTATCCGGACGGAGAGACCGGCTATAAGGCACAGCTGAGGGAATTACAGAAAGCGGAACACTTTATTTTCATGGAGTACCACGCGATAGAAGACAGCACATCATTCAAGCCGCTTCATGACATTCTGAAAGCAAAGGCGGCGGCGGGGGTTGATGTGCGGCTGTTCTACGATTATGTGGGAAGTATGGGGTTCATCGGGAATTCCTTTATTGACAGAATGGAGGCTGATGGTATCAAATGCCGTGTATTTAATCCTATGAGTCCTGTGCTGAATTTCTTTGTAAATAACCGGGATCACCGGAAGATAACCGTGATCGACGGACGCGTAGGCTTTACCGGCGGATATAATATAGCTGACGAGTATTTCCATGTGACAGAGCCCTTCGGACACTGGCTTGATACCGGTTTGCGGCTGGAGGGAGATGCAGTAAAGAGTCTGACGGTCACTTTCCTTGAAAACTGGAATGCTATAAGAAGTGATGACGGAAAAGACAGGGATTACCGGAGTCTGGTGCCGGACATAAACTATGAATCGGTCGAAAAGGGATTTATACAGCCGTATGCTGACAGTCCGCTGGATAATGAGCATATCGGGGAAAACGTATATATGAATGTGCTTAGAAATGCCCGGAAATATGCCTGGTTTATAACACCTTATCTCATCATCACAGAGGAAATGAATTCCGCCTTTGCATTGGCGGCTAAGAGCGGGGTTGATGTGAGGATCATTACCCCCGGGATACCCGATAAGAAGCTGGTGTACAGTCTGACGAGGTCATATTATGCGGGTCTTGCGAGGAACGGTGTCAGGATATACGAATATACACCGGGATTCTGTCATGCCAAGCAGTGTGTATCGGATGACTCCGTTGCTACCTGCGGGACAATAAACCTGGATTTCAGGAGTCTCTACCATCATTTTGAGAACGGCGTTCTTATGTATGATTGTAAAGCCGTAACGGATATCAGAGATATGTTCGAGAAAACCTTCCCGAAATGCAGCGACGTTACAGAAGATTACCTGACCGGGAGATCCAGAACCCGCCGTCTGGTGCAGATGATCCTAAGGCTGTTTGCACCGCTGATGTGATGCCTAGTGTCCTGACACACTCATAATTGAACTTATGGACTTGTCTAAATTTCCATCCGCTTCTTCGCTCTCAATCGACGTAGCCCGGGTTTGTTTTGCGCAATATAAACTGTTTTTCAGAAGGTATATGACATAGTGTGGAAGACTGTAGAATTAGGATTTGTAACTATTCAGTTCAGTCACTTGCGGAACCGCAGGTGACGTATGAAAACCAAGGCATTATGTCTGCTGCAGAACTAAAGGAAGGCGATATGACAGAGATCCTTGAGATGGTACGCGATAAGGGGTATGTAAATGATCACGGGATTGAGATATCGTAGTATGCAGAATACATAGCAAGTGTAAGAGTATAAATAATGAACCCGGGTCTGCGAGTTTGGGAAAAATCCTGATACTTGCGGGCCTGTTTTTTATTTTACGGAAATAGCCTTTTTCTTGTATTTCTAGTTTTCGCAGAAATAACTTGACGGGTCAATGAATGCAAACTATAATATGGCTAATGTCTATTAGCGCAATGGAGGGAGTCATGTCTACAAAAGAGAAAATACTGGATGCAGCATTAACGTTATTTGCGGAGAACGGGTACGATGGGACGAGTGTGGAGCAGATCGCAAGTATTGTAGGGATCAAAGCTCCCTCGCTTTATAAACACTATAAGGGTAAAGAGGACATCCTGAATGCGCTGATCGATTCCGCCGAAACGCGGTATGAGGAAATGTTTGGATCCGAGAATAATATCGGGAAAGTGCCGCGGAGCCGTAGAGAATTCATTAAGGTAACGATGGAAAGGATTTCGTTCACAATGCGTGATCCCATAATCCGCAAAACGCGGATGCTTCTTGTCCAGGAACAGTTCAGGAATGAAAGGATTTCAGAAGCTACAACCAGACATCAGCTGGACGGGATACAGAGGATGTTTGCAAAGATTATCAAAGGCATGATGGATGAGGGGCTTGTAAAAAAGGATGATCCGAAGCTGCTGGCGGTAGAACTAACCGCTCCGGCTGTTTTGCAAATTGCAAGGTCAGACAGACAGCCGAAGTGCGAGAAAGAATGTATGGAATACATCGAAAAGCATCTACGGCATTTTTGCAAGGTGTATATGGCATAAGCGGGGCCTGTTCCCGGAAGGGAATCTTATCGAGATCGGTTCCCGGAATAAGCCCTTTGAAGAGAAGGATGCAGAGAGGTAAAGGTGAGAATTAAAAATGCATTTTGTTGATGCAAAGGGAATCCTTACCCGTCACGGCAGATACTATGGAATGAATATATACCGGGGATGTACTCACGGCTGCATTTACTGTGACAGCAGGAGCAGGTGCTATCAGTTCACGCATCCTTTTGAAGATATTGAGGTAAAACAGAATGCGCCGGAGCTTCTTGATGCGGCACTGAAGTCGAAAAGGAAAAAGTGCATGATCGGAACAGGAGCGATGTCGGATCCGTATATGCACTGTGAAGAAAACCTAAATCTGACAAGACGATGCCTGGAGATTATCCTGAAAAACGGTTTTGGCATTGCGATTCAGACAAAATCAGACCGTATCCTCCGGGATATTGACCTGCTTTCTGAAATCAACCGTTCAGCAAAATGTGTGGTTCAGATGACACTTACAACTTATGACGATGATCTGTGCCGGATATTAGAACCAAATGTCTGCAATACAAAGCGACGGATCGAAGTGCTGGAAGAAATGCAGAAACGAGGTATACCAACGGTTGTGTGGGTCACGCCGATTCTTCCTTTCATCAATGATACGAAAGAAAACATTTCATATATTCTGAATGAGTGTGTAAGAGTCGGGGTAAAGGGCATTATTGATTTTGGCATGGGGTTGACGCTTCGGGAAGGAGACAGGGAATACTTTTATGCGGCGCTTGATAAATATTTTCCGGGAATGAAGGAACGCTATATCAAACGGTATGGGAATGCGTATGAGCTGCCAAGTCCTGATGCAGAAGAATTGATGGGGCTGCTTCAGAGAATCTGCAAGGACAATGGAATCCTGTCAAGACCGGAGGATTGTTTCAGGTTTATGAATGACCTGCCGGAAAGGTATTCGCAGATGAGTATATTTGACCAGTGAGGAGAGGAAAACAGATAATGACCGAAGAGTATAGGTCAGTAGAGAACGAAGCTCTGCTGGCCATATTTTCCCACTTGACAAGCTAATGTTCATTAGCTATAGTGTGACTGATGCTAATTAGTAACGAGGAGGGAGTCATTAGATAGGAGGACTATGATTATGAATGATTATATTGCATATTGCGGACTGGACTGTGAGACTTGCGAAGCACGTATAGCTACGGTTATTAACGATAATGAACTGAGGAAAAAGGTGTCGAAAGAATGGTCTGAGCTTAACGGGGTGGAGATCACACCGGAAATGATCAACTGTTCAGGCTGCAGGATTCCTGGAGTAAAGACTATGTACTGCGATTCCTTATGTCCGATCAGGCAGTGCGCTAAAGAAAAGCATGTGGAAACCTGCGGCGGTTGTTTGGAAATGAAGTCCTGCGAAAAGGTCGGGGCAATCATCGGAAACAATCCTGATGCAAGGGAAAGGCTTGAAAGCACCGGGAACGCCTAATGTGTAAGTCAACGGGGACGGTTCCAATGGCGTTAAGTTAAGATTATAACCTTGATATAATCGAACCGCTACGAGCTGTACTGGATAACATTATATCATTGTTAAATAGGTTTATACCAAAGGCGCTCCTATACAGGCACAACTAATAGACAGGACGAAGACCTGTCTGGATAGGAAG
>CADCQV010000131.1 GCA_902803625.1 uncultured Lachnospiraceae bacterium | reverse complement strand
GTGGCCGGAGATACGGATAATGCGGACATCGAAAAGGCGGATAAGGGAACCGTAAGCGGAAATATCTTTGTGTACAGGGGACTCGGAGCCGTTAACGGAGTGACCGACAGGGATTGGGCAAAAGCCGTAAGCTATGAAGAATTGATGGAGATCGACGGCCTGAGCGGGGACTTCGAAACAATGACCGTGGTCTTTAAGGATGAGGGAAAAACCGTAAAAAAGATCTTCGTTCCCTACGGCGGCAGTGTCAGTGAATCTGACTATCCGGAGATAAAGGGAAACCCCGAGGGACAGTTCGGATACTGGGAAGAAAAGGATCTGACGAATGTAGAGCAGAATGTGACGGTCAATGCGGTCTATGTGGATTATGTCACAAGTGTTGCATCCGACGGTACCGAAAAGCCCGGAATGATCGTAAACAGCAGATTTTATGAAGGAACACGTCTCACTTACAGTGAAGAGGATCTGGATAAGGAGGTTCCGGTCGGCAACAGGATCTTCAGGGAGGTAAGCTTTGAGATAGAGAATCCCTACGGTGTCCCTGAGAATCCGGGCTTTACCGTGAGATACAGGACAGAGGGAATTGACGGGGGAGACAGCGTTCTCATACGGAAAAACGGAGAATACGTAACACAGGAAAGCCGCATGGATGGCGACTATCTGGTTTTTGAGGCGGATAAGGAGAGGACATTTTATCTTGCCCATAACAGAAGGGAAAGAGTGAGATCTATGGCAGTGATCGCTTTGTCAGCTTTAGCTGCCCTGATAATGGTCATTCTTATTGTTTTGACCCTTCTAAAGAAAAGAAAGGAACAGCTTTTAAGCCGGGATGGAAGAAAATAAGGGCTTTATGTATAAACTGGCCGCGTTTATCGTGGACAGGCGGAAGGCATTTATCGTACTATTCTTTATTGCCATTATCTACTGTCTCGTCCGCATTTCGGACGTAAACGTGGAGGATGATGTGACCAAGTACCTGCCCCAGGATACGGAGACAAGGCAGGGAGTGGATATCATGGACAATGAATTTGAGACCCATGGATCCGCGAAGATACTGCTTGCGAACATCACCTACGACCAGGCATATATCGTAGCCAAAGGGCTTGAAGATATCGACGGGGTAGATACCGTAAATTTCTATGACCCGGAGGACGAGGATTATGACGACGACAGCCTGGAGGATTATTACCGGGATTCCGCGGCTCTTATCACGATCACCTTTGATGAGGAAAAGGACACGGAGCTCTCGCAGAAGGCCATAAAGGATGTCCGGGAATATGTGAAGGAGTACGATAACTATGTATTTACAACGGTGGATCTGGACGAATCCGCCGAGCTGAAGGCCGATGTAAGCTTTATTCTTCTCATAGCGGTATTTGTTATACTTGGAGTGCTGCTTTTTACCTCTTCAACCTATGCCGAGGTTCCGATATTTATGTTAACCTTTATCGCCGCGGCTATCTTAAATAAGGGCACAAACTATATATTCGGAACTGTATCTTTTATTTCCAATTCGGTTGACATAATTTTACAGCTGGCTCTCGCGATTGACTATGCCATAATCATGTTCCATAGATACATGGAGGAGCACGATAAGGGGCTGGAGCCCAGGGATGCGATGGTGGCAGCATTAAGTAAAGCCATAATCGAGATATCGTCAAGCTCACTTACCACTATGGCAGGTATGGTGGCGCTGGTATTTATGCAGTTTAAGATCGGACAGGATCTGGGGCTTGTACTCTGTAAGTCCATCCTTTTCTCAATGCTTTCGGTCTTCCTTTTTATGCCGGGGCTTATCATGTGGTTCAGGGACCATATCGACAAAACGCGGCATAAGAGCTTCGTTCCGAAGATCACAGCCTGGGGAAAATTCATTGTCCGCACAAGGCATGTTTTCCCCATAATCTTTCTCGTCGTTATAGTCTTTGCCTTCAGGCTCTCAAATTCCGCGACCTACATTTTTGATAAATATACTGCCCGGGGTCCGAAAAAGACAGACTATATCGAGGCAAAGGACAGGATAGACGAGACCTTTGAAACCGGCAATAATCTTGCCATAGTTCTTCCCAAGGGTGATTACGAGAAGGAAGCGGAGATCATAAAGAACCTGAAATCAAGGGACTATGTGGATGATATTCTGGCTCTCGCCAATGTGGAGGTGGGAGACAATAAGGAGTATGTTCTGACCGACAGCGTAAACCCCAGGGATTTTGCGGAAATCGCGGATGTTGACGCCGGGATAGCGAAGCTTCTCTATACGGTATATGCCCAGGATAATGAGATCTACGGAGCCTTTATAGACGGAATAGACGAGTACCGGGTTTCGGTGCTCGATCTTATCGACTTCATTTACGACAAAAAGGAAGCCGGGGCCTTTAATCTGAGTGAGAAGCAGAGTAAGGATCTGGACGATATACATGAGCAGATAGAGACTGCCAGGGTACAGCTTGAAAGTGAGGATCATTCAAGGATCATCCTCTCACTTAAGGGAGAGGTTGAGGGAGAAACTACCTACGGAGAGGTTGATGATATTAGAAAGATGGCCCAGTCCTTCTATAAGGACAGGATATATGTTGTGGGAGATCCCACGGCGGCTGCGGATCTTTCCGGTTCCTTCAGTAATGACAACCTTCTGATAAGTGTACTTACTGCTTTCTTTGTGGGGGTGATACTGCTCTTTACCTTCCAGAGCATAAGTCTTCCCTTTATACTCTTACTTACCATTCAGGGCAGTATATGGGTAAACTTTGCGATCCCGAATATCACGGACAATCCGCTGTATTTCCTGGCCTATCTGATCGTCAGCTCCATACAGATGGGGGCTACCATAGACTACGCCATAGTCATCACAAACAGGTATATTACCCTGCGTCAGGAAACCTCCGACAGGAGGGAGCTGGTGATAAGATCCTTAAATGAATCCTTTGCCACCATTGTGACCAGCGGGACCATACTTACGGTCTGCGGCTTCCTGGTGGGGAATCTCACAAGCAATGCTGTAATCGCAAACCTCGGAACCGCCCTGGGGCGCGGGACACTCCTTAGTATTGCGATGGTTATGATAATACTGCCGCAGCTTCTCTACATTTTTGATCCCATATTTGACAAGAGCTCCTTTAAGGTGAAGACGCCGGAGCTCGGTGGATCCCTTGCAGGTACCGCACTGCAGAGGACTGCCGGCACAATGGTGATAAACGGCACAGTGAACGGATATTTTTCGGGTTATCTTTTCGGGGAATTTAAGGGTACGATGAACGGTGATATCGACCTCACATTAAGGCGGGGGACAGCGGAGGAAACAGCGAAGCCGGAAGCGGAAGAAACAGCAAAACCGGAAGCGGAAGAAGCGGAAGCGAAGCCGGAAGCAGAAGAAACAGCGAAACCGGAAGCGGAAGAAGCATCATTGCCGGACAGAGAATAGTATGCGAAAACGGATGGGCGAAAAACTGAAGAGCCGTCTCAGCCTGTTTACGGCTTTTCTTTTACTCTTTTACTGTCTATTTTCTATGACGGGAGAGGAGTTTCTTTTTGCTGCGGAAAAAACTGACGGTAAGGCAGCGGAAGCAATCGGGATAGGAAGCGCCGGGGAATTTGCCGACTTTGCAAAAAAGGCGGGGGATGACGGATATACCCGGGGAAAGAGCTTTGTCCTGACAAATGACATAAAGCTCGAAGGAATGGAGATAAGCCCGGTTCAGAGCTTTTCAGGAAGCTTTGACGGGAGGGGACACACCATTTCCGGCTTTTCATATTCCGGCAGATCCTCGGGAACCGGGCTTTTCCGCAGGATCCAAAAGGGAGCCGTGGTAAGGGATCTCATTCTTATCGCAGAAATAATGCCCTCGGGGGATATGAGAAATATAGGAGGCATTGCCGGAGAAAATAACGGGCTGATAAAAAACTGTACCGTAAAGGGAAGTATCCTCGGGCTTGAAGCTGTGGGAGGGATAGCCGGACGGAATACGGAGAGCGGTGTCATTATCGGCTGCACAAATGAATGTGAGGATATTTCCGGAATGAGACGTACCGGGGGAATAGCCGGATTTAATGAGGGAATAATCGACAGCTCGTCAAATCGGGGAAGGATAAATTCATCCGGGAAGACCGCCTGGAAGATCAATGACGATAGAAAAAAAACAGAAGAGCAGGAGGAGATGGAGAAGGGTGACGATTCCGGTTCCGGAGCAGACGACAATATGGAGAAGCTTGTTCCCGATAATATGGATGTGGGCTATGATCGTATTTTCGAGCTTATCGATAATGAGCAGGAGGTAAACTACACAGGGGGCATAGCAGGTGTAAATTCCGGAGAGATCAGTAAGTGCAAAAACTTTGGAACCGTAGGATATGAGCATCTTGGATTCAAAAGCGGAGGTATCGCGGGATACGACCGCGGAATAATCGATTCCTGCGAAAACTCCGGAGATGTATACGGCAGAAAGAATACAGGAGGCATAGCCGGGCAGCTGGAGCCCTATGTCAGGGATGAGTTTTCGGGAGATTCCCTGAAGAAAGCCGACGAGGAAGCGGATAAGCTTGTAGAGCTGATAACCGTCCTTCAGGAGGAAATGAAGAATGAGGACGACAACATACAGGAGCATATCGACAATATCCGGGAGAGCGCGGACACATTAAGAGGATCCATCAGCAGCTATAAGGATTATTACCGCGGAAAAGATGATGTCATGGAAGCTGATATGAGAAGCCATACCTCGGCTATCCGGGATATCGTGAACGGTCTTGACGTAAACTTAAAGAGCGGAAAGACAAAGGACGCGCTTTCGGCAGTCCGAAATGACCTGGATCAGATAGAAAAGCTTATGTCGTCAGCGGAAAAAGCCGCTTCGGACGGAGTGACCATAGATCTCGGAAGCTATGTAAGCAGGGTAAGGAGTGTGTCAAAGGACGTTGATGAGCAAACCGTAAACCTCCTCAAGCTCACGCAGAATGCGGGAAAGGAATATAACGAGGTAAGGAAGGCTGCATTAAGACTCAGGGATGAAAGCAATTCCTTTGACGATTTTCTTCGGAGCGCCTATGACAGCTATAAGAGCGATATAAGGGGAACAGACGATGATCTTACGAACCAGACCGATACCATTGCCGGATATATGGATGACTTAAGCGATGCACTGAAAGGCACGGACAGGGTCTTCCGGGGCAGGATGGACAGTATCACCACCTCTCTTTCCGATCTCAGCACGGACATAAATGAGGGCTTTGAAGAAGCCAGAAATGAAATTGACAGACTAAGAAATACAAAGGATTTAAATGATATCTTTGATGATATGTCGGACGAACCGGACAGTACCCCTTCAAAAGGCCGGATAACAAATTCCGTAAATCATGGAAGTATCATTACGGATATCAACGGCGGCGGGATCGCAGGAATGGTCGATACGGATCTTGACCTCAATTCCGATTTCAAGGTGGAATCTTCGGGGGATTACAGCCTGGAACGGATAAGAGAGAAGAGAGCGACGATCACGAAATGCAGGAATTTCGGAACCGTTTCGGTAAAAAATGACTGTGCGGGAGGCATAGCCGGGAGTATGGATATAGGAGCGGTGGAGTCATCGGAAAACTTCGGCGCCGTCCGGTCCGAAAAAGGAAACTATGCCGGGGGTATAGCAGGAAAAAGCGGCTTCATGATAAGAGACTCTTTTTCCATGGCACGGGTCTCCGGAAACGAATATGTGGGCGGTATCGCCGGATACGGTGTAAAGCTTCAGGATAATAAAGCTCTTTCAACCATAGGTAAGGGAGTGAAGGAAAAATACGGTGCCATAGCGGGAGATGTGGACACGGAAGAAAAAAGCGTGTCCGGAAATATCTTTGTGGATGATGCCCTTGGAGCGGTCAACGGCCTTACCTTTGAGGACGAGGCAAGGGCTGTGGATTATCAGGATTTTATAGAGCTTCCGGGAGTTCCGGAGGAGAGTAAGAATATGACGGTAAGCTTTATGTCCGGGGGCGAGGTCATAAAGACCGTGAAGGTGCCGTACGGCGGTTCGGTTCCTGCCTCGGATTATCCAGTGCTTGATAGTAAAGAGGATAAGTTCGGGGTCTGGGAGGATACGGAGCTAAATGATATAAGGCAGAATACGGTTGTAAATGCGGTGTATGAGGCATATGCTACCACAGTTTCTTCAAAAGAGACCTTCCCTCATATGCTGATCTCCGGGAAATTCCACAGGGATGCATATCTTTCCTATGAAAGGGAGGATGGGGGAGAGAATAAGGGCGCCTTACCGGATGGCTATGAAGCTGTCATTACGAAATATGACTTCAGCGTTGTGTCCGACTATCCTCCGGCAGAAAGGGATGTTACGGTACGTCTGCTGGCCGACGGATACGGAAACCGGGACAGTGCTGCTCTCCGGAATACGGAAGGGGGCTTCAGTCTGCTTCCTACGGAAAGAGACGGACGCTATATGGTTTTCCCCTACAGCTTAAGCGGAGAAGGCGGGGAATTCTACATAATCAAGGCAAAGCCGGATATCAGAAATGTCATTTTCATCTCAGCCGCCGCTGCGATTATAGTGCTGTTTCTGTTAATACAGATCTACAGAGGCCTTAGGCGCAGAAGAATGCTGAAAAAGATATGTCATTCTGAGCGAAGCGAAGAATCTTGAACATAGTGTGGAAGATCCTTCGCTTACGCTCAGGATGACAGTAAAACGTCAGGATGACAGTATTAATTCAGGCTGACCTCACCCGTCACATTTCAACAATCACAGTGTATTCCTTCACATTTTCATCATAGGGGATCACGGTGCTGTTCTCTATCGTATTCCCGTTAACGGTAAGCTTTTTTACCCCTTTTTCGCTGCCGTTTGTGTGTACCTCTATATTGTAAAGGGCTCCTCTGAATTCTCTTTTTAGCTTATAGTCTCCGAAGTCCTTTGGAAGACAGGGGTCTATGGACAGCCCTTTAAGAGTGGGGTAAACACCCAGTATATACTGGGAAATATCCGTAAATGTCCAGGCAGCGGTGCCGGTAAGCCAGCTGTTCTTTCCCTGTCCGAAGAATTTCGCATCCTTCCCGGCAACCATCTGTGAATAAACGTAGGGCTCGGTTCTATGAATTTCGCTTATATCTTCGAGATATGAGGGGCAGGTCTTTTTGTAGATCTCAAAGGCCCTGTCGCCGTGACCGAGAACCGTTTCCGCAATGGAGACCCAGGGGTTATTGTGACAGAAGATACCGGCATTTTCCTTATAACCCGGGGGATAGGATGAGATCTCACCAAGCTCCAGATGATATCTGGTATAAGCAGGCTGAAGTATCATTATCCCGTATTTACTGTCCAGATGCTTTTCCACGGAGGCAAGGGCCTTTTCAGCTTCTCCGCTTTCCTTTCCGACTCCGGCAAGTACGCAGAAGCCCTGGGGTTCGATATAGATCTTTCCTTCCTCGCATTCCCGGCTTCCTACCTTATTACCCTTTGCATCATAGGCTCTAAGGAACCATTCTCCGTCCCAGCCGGAATCGAGTATGGTTTTTTCCATTTTATTTACTTCATTTATGGCTCTTTCTTTCTCGTCGTTTTTTCCCTTAAGGGCACAGAGATCCGCGTATTCACGCCCGTATTTCACAAACATTCCGGCTATGAAAACAGATTCCGCAACCGGACCTTCCGAAGGACCGAAGGTCTGGAAGGATTCTCCGGGATGCTCTGAGAAGCAGTTAAGGTTCAGGCAGTCATTCCAGTCGGCACGGCCGATAAGGGGAAGGCCGTGGGGACCCTTGTGGTTTACGATATAGTCAAAGGAGCGCTTCAGATGCTCAAAAAGAGAGGTGGCAACAGACATATCGTTGTCGTAAGGCACGGTCTCATCAAGTATGGAGCAGTCCCCGGTCTCCCGGATATAGGCACTTGTTCCCGCAATAAGCCACAGGGGATCATCATTAAAGCCCGAGCCTATATCGGAATTTCCCTTTTTCGTGAGAGGCTGGTACTGATGATAGGCACTGCCGTCAATAAACTGGG
>CADCQV010000130.1 GCA_902803625.1 uncultured Lachnospiraceae bacterium | reverse complement strand
TGTAGACGTATTTACGGATTTCGACAGCAATATAATAACGGTCGTTCCCAGAATAAGGATAGCAACCAGAAGCGGTGAGATCGCAAAAGGAGTCATCCGGAAGGACAGGGAGATAATAGAGGACGTGAAGAGGCTTATGGAGGTGCTGAAGCCCATAGGCCATATAACGGTGCAGTGCAAGAAGACGGAACGGGGCATAGAGTATATCGAGATCAATCCCCGCTTCGGCGGCGGTGCGCCTATGTCAATCATGGCAGGAGCGGATTCCTGCGAGAATCTGTACAGGCTGTTAACGGGAGAAAATCTCAGCTACAATGAGCAATACAGAGAGAACCTGACATTTTTACGTTTTGACCAGAGTATAATGCTGAATGAGGAAATGAAGCGGGAGTATGAGTACAAGGGCAGTTATTTTTGATCTGGATGACACCCTGGTTTCCGAGATAAGCTACTGCTTAAGCGGCTACAGGAAGACTGCGGAATACATTGCGGAAAGACTCATGCCGAAAAAGGATCCCGGGGAAATATACGACGGGCTCGTCACTCTTTTTAATGCTGACCATAAAAATGTCTTCAACAGGTTTTTAATAAATAACATACGTTCCGACGAAAAGGTCATGGAACTTGTGGAAGTGTACAGAAAACATTTTCCAAGCATTAGTTATTATACGGATGTGCTGCCTTGTCTCGCCATGCTTAGGGAGAGAGGGATAAAGACCGGTATACTCTCCGACGGATACGCTGTGACACAGAGACAGAAGATAAGAGCACTTAATGCGGAGAAGGATTTTGACATCATAATCCTTACCGATGAGCTCGGTAGGGACGCCTGGAAGCCGAGTCCCGCCGGATTCGCCCTCATAGGGGAAAGGCTCGGGACGGAAGCTAAAGAAATGATCTATGTGGGGGATAATCCCGAAAAGGACTTTTATCTGTCGGTCACTGCCGGTATCAAAACAGTAAGGATAATCCGGGAGAACGGAGTATACAGGGACAGGGACTACCTTGAGGGTGTCAGGGAGGATTTCAGGATAGCTTCATTAGCGGAGCTTGCGGATGTGATCATATGAATGTGCTTTGTCTGTTCCAAAAATTTGATTTTTCCTCCTCCACCATATATCTGGACCTGGTCTATGCGCTGAGAGACAGGGGACACCGTGTGATGATAGCCGCCTGCTCGTCATCGGAAAAGGAGAGCCGTAAAGAGAAAAGGGAGGGCGTGGAGTGTGCCTTTGTACCGGTACCCGACCAGTTCAGCGCCGGAAAGATAAGAAAGGGGCTTATACAGCTTACCCTCGGGCGTAAGCTTTTTAAGGCCGTCAAAGCGTATTTCTGGAATGAACAGGTTGACATAATTATTTATCCGACGCCGCCGGTAACCCTTTCGGGAATACTGAAGCCCTTAAAAGCGCACTTCGGTGCCGTGAACTATCTGATGCTAAAGGATATTTTTCCGCAGAATGCGGCTGACCTTAGGATGATGAGTGAAAAGGGGCTTCTTTTCAGATATTTTAAGAGGCTGGAGCGTGAGCTTTACCGTGAGTCGGACAGGATAGGCTGCATGTCTCCCGCAAACCTGGAGTACATAAAAAAGCATAATCCGGAGACTGCCCCGGAGAAGCTGGAGCTTTTCCCGAATACGGTCAGGATTATCGAAAACGGGAGTTATCCGGATAAGAGCCGGAACAGTTCTGAGAGTTATGTAAACTTTATTTTTGGAGGGAACCTTGGAAAGCCGCAGGCTATTGACTTTCTGCTGGAAGGAATCAAAGCTCTAAGGGATAATTCCGATGTTATGTTTACCTTTATCGGCTCGGGAACCGAGGAGGAGAAGATAAGGAGCTACATAGAAAGATATTCACCTCCAAACCTCAGGCTTTTACGGGAGCTTCCCCGGAGAGAGTATGAGGAGATACTGCAGGACGCAGACATAGGGCTTATCTCCTTAAGCCCCTTATTTACAATTCCGAATTTCCCCTCTAGAATACTGTCGTATATGCAGATGTCGAAGCCGGTTTTTGCGGTTACTGACAGGAACACGGATATGGGGGAGCTTATAACAGAGCGAGCGCACTGCGGCTACTGGTGCCCGTCGGAGGATCCTTCGGTCTTCAGGGAGACGGTTCTAAAGATCGTTTCAGAGAGAGAGGGCCTTCCGGAGATGGGAAGAAGGGGACGGGAGTACCTGAAGGCACATTTTAATGTGGAACGGTCCGTGGATATACTGGAGAAAGCGGTGTCAGGCTGATTAACCGCAGAGGCAGGGAAAGCGGTGTCAGGCTGATTAACCGTATAGGCAGGGAAAAGCGGTGTCAGGCTGATTTTCCGTAGAGGCAGGGAAAAGCGGTGTCAGGCTGATTAACCATAAAGGCAGGGAAAAGCAGATGGAAATAAACGGGAACATATTTAACGGAAAAACACTTCTTATCACGGGAGGCACGGGATCCTTCGGAAATGCTGTTCTGAAGCGCTTTCTGAATACCGGGATAAAGGAGATCCGCATATTTTCAAGGGATGAAAAGAAGCAGGACGATATGCGGCATATTTATAATGATCCCAAGATAAAGTACTTTATCGGGGATGTAAGGGAGGAGGGCTCCCTTGAGGATGTTATGCACGGCGTGGATTACATTTTCCATGCAGCCGCGTTAAAGCAGGTGCCGAGCTGCGAATTCTTCCCGGTGGAAGCGGTAAAGACCAATGTACTCGGAACCGATAACGTTCTCACCTCCGCCATCAGAGCCGGGGTAAAGAAGGTGGTATGCCTTTCCACCGACAAGGCCGCCTATCCCATAAATGCCATGGGAACCAGCAAGGCTATGATGGAAAAGGTATTTGTGGCAAAGAGCCGCACCATTGATCCGGATGACACGCTTATCTGCGGTACGAGGTACGGCAATGTCATGTGCTCAAGGGGTTCGGTCATTCCGCTTTTTATCGATGAGATAAAGGAGGGACGGCCCATAACCATAACGGAGCCGAAGATGACCAGGTTCATAATGTCTCTCGAGGAGGCGGTGGAGCTGGTGCTCTACGCCTTTGAAAATGCCGATGCGGGTGACATTATGGTACAGAAGGCACCGGCATGTACCATTGAAACCCTGGCACAGGCAGTTAAGGAGCTCTTTAACGCCGTGGATCATGAGACGAAGATAATCGGGGTACGCCACGGGGAAAAAATGGCGGAAACCCTTCTCACCTCCGAGGAGTGCGCAAGGGCTGTGGACGAAGGCGGTTTTTTCCGTGTTCCCGCGGACAACAGGGACTTAAATTACGATAAGTATTTTATCAAGGGTAATACGGAGAGACCGAAATTCGATACCTTCAATTCCGACAATACGACCATATTGAACGTGGAGGAGGTAAAGGAAAAGCTTCTTTCCCTTCAGTATATAAGAGACAGGCTTGAGGAGGACTAAGGCTCATTGAAGATACTTATTACGGGGGCAAAGGGCTTTCTCGGGAAAAACCTTATTAAAGCGCTGAGCGATGCGGGATATGAAGAGGTTTTCGAATACGATACCGATTCCTCCGAACAGGACCTCGAAGAGTACTGCAGGGAATGTGATTTTGTCTTTCACCTTGCGGGAGTGAACAGACCTAAGGACCGCTCGGAATTTATCAGCGGAAATAAGGGTTTCACGGAGGAGGTTCTGCGGAAGCTCTGCGGCTATGGCAACATGGTGCCCGTGCTTTTGTCATCCTCCATTCAGGCGGGGCTTGACAATGATTACGGGAGGTCGAAAAGAGCCGCGGAGGAAGCGGTTTTTTCCTACGGAAGGGAGAATAGTGTCCCGGTGTATGTCTACCGCTTTCCGAACCTCTTCGGCAGATGGAGCAGGCCGAACTATAATACGGTGATCGCAACCTTCTGTTATAATATCGCAAGGGATATCCCCATAAGGATAGACGACAGGGAAAAGCTGCTGCCCCTAGTATATGTGGATGATGTAACGGGGCAGTTTTTAAGGATACTGAAAACGGGGATCAAGCTTCCTCCCGGGGAATTCGTGGTGTTTCCGCCCTCTCTTATTTATGAGAGGAAGCTTGGGTTTGTGGCAGATACCCTTATGAGATTCAAGGATGAGCTTTCTTCCGGAAGACAGCCGCAATTAAAGGATGAATTCGAGGAGAAGCTCTGCGAGACCTATATGTCTTTTTTGCCGGAATGAAAGATCCTTCGTCGCTCCGCTCCTCAGGATGACAGGGAATGCTTCGCTCCTCAGGATGTATATGTCATTCTGAGCGAAGCGAAGAATCTTTCCCTATGGATGCCATAGAGTAAACACATAACGTAAAAAGGATAAACATGAGCAGATTAAAATTAATGACGGTGCTCGGAACAAGACCCGAGATAATCAGGCTTTCCGAAGTGATAAAGTGTGCGGATAAATACTTTGACCATGTGCTGGTGCACACGGGGCAGAACTTTGACTACAGCTTAAACGAAGTGTTTTTCGAGGATCTGGGACTAAGGGCACCGGATCACTATCTCGACAGCGTAGGAGCGGATCTCGGTGAGACCATGGGGAATATCATCGCAAGGTCCTACAAGCTTATGGAAGAGGTGAAGCCGGATGCGGTACTGATCCTCGGAGATACCAATTCCGCTCTGTCCGCCATAAGCGCCAAACGCTTAAAGATCCCGATCTTTCATATGGAGGCTGGAAACCGCTGCTGGGACTGGAATGTGTCCGAAATGATAAACAGAAAGATCGTGGATCATATCTCCGACATCAATCTTCCCTACACGGAGCATTCCAGACGTTATTTATTGAGCGAGGGCATAGACGGGAAGACCGTATTTGTGACCGGCTCTCCCATGAAGGAAGTATTAAAAAGGCACAGAGATGCGATTGAGGCTTCGGATGTGCTTAAGCGGCTTTCCCTTGAGAAGGGGAAGTATATCCTTCTCTCGGCCCACCGGGAGGAAAACATAGACATAGAGGAGAACTTCATGTCCCTTATGAACGCAGTGAATGCAATTGCTGAAGAGTATAAGCTGCCGGTCATTTATTCCACCCATCCGAGGAGCAGGAAGTACATAGAAAAGAGGGGCTTCAAGTTTCATCCCCTTGTAAAGAGCCTGACGCCCTTCGGATATCTCGACTACAATAAGCTTCAGAAAAACGCGTACTGTGTTCTATCCGACAGCGGAACTCTGTCGGAGGAATCCGCAATGCTAGGATTTCCGGGGGTTCTGATACGTACCTCAACGGAGCGCCCGGAGGTGCTGGATAAGGGAACCATAGTCATCGGCGGCATAAAGGAAGAGGATGTGAAGCAGGCTCTGGACCTGGCGGTTTCAATGTCCGAAAACAGGGAGGAGACCGTTGAAGCCGCAGACTATGCGGACAGCAATGTTTCAGTCAAGGTGGTAAAGCTTATCCAGAGCTATACAAAGATAGTGAATGAGACGGTATGGCTGAAGCGCTGACGGATATCTTCAAAAAAGAAGGCGAAGGAGTGAAGCCGCGGCGGATAGTGGTTCTCGACACGGCGGCCTCGAAAACCGGCGCCCTGTCGGTTCTGAGGGACTTTTATGCCCGGATATGCCGTCTCAGTAAGGAAAAAACAGATAATAACGAATGGTTTTTTATAACAGGAGTCATGGGCCTCATAGAAGAACCGGAGGATAATCCCCGTATCCGCGTAGTACTGAGAGAAGACGTGAAAAGATCGAGATTTAAGCGTCTTCTCTTTGATCATTTTACGGGGAAGAAATATCTTGCAGGATTCAAACCTGATGTTATTTTTTCTCTCCAGAATACCCTTCCGTCAGGGGCGGAGAGGCTTGGAGAGACGGTAATCTACCTGCACCAGCCCCTTGGCTTCCAGAAGATTAAACGGTTCTCATTTTTCAACAGATGGGAGAGGGAGCTGGCAGTATACCAGCATCTTATAGCCTCCGAGATAGACAGATCCTTAAAAAGAGCAGACCGGATCATAGTTCAGACCAAATGGATGAAGGCTGCGGTAATGGAAAAGGACGGTATTCCGGAGAAAAAGGTTGACATAATTCCACCGCAGCTGCCGGAGCTTGGCGATTTATGTAAACCTATCACGCCTGTATCACCTACCTTCATTTTCCCTGCAGGAGCCATACTTTACAAGAACCACCAGTGCATAGCGGATGCCCTGAAAATACTGAGTGAAAAGGGAATCCGAGACCTTAAGGTTATATTTACGGAAAAGAGGGAGGATCTCCCCTGGGTGACGGTCCCGGACGAATGTAAGGATCTGATCGAATGGAGAGGTATGCTCGGACGAGAAGAGCTGACCGGATTATACAGGAGCTCTGTACTGCTTTTTCCTTCATACATCGAGACCTACGGACTCCCGCTGGCGGAGGCGAGATCCCTTGGAACGCCCATACTGGCGGCTGATACGCCATTTGCGAGGGAGATATTGTCAGGGTATGACAGGGCAGGGTTTTTCCCGCCCTTCGAGCCGGATAGACTGGCATCCCTTATGGAAGATTTAATAGTAAATTCCGTTTTTCAATAATAGCCAACAGCCTTAGCCATATGTTATACTGTTCCATAAACAGGAAACGTCTGAGATATGAGCAGCTCCGGCGTTTGGGCACCGCTTCCGGAAAAGGAGAATAAATATGAAAAAAGGTCTGAATCTGCGTGCAAAAATGTTACTGGGCATTCTCCCGGTAGTCCTCATCAGTCTGATCATTGTAACCGCCGTAAGTACCGGACAGTCCGGAGATGAGATCAATAAGATGACGGAGAATAAGGCCTCCGAAATGCTGAACGGGAATATCAACAGCATCAATTCCACACTTCAGGAGTTCCGTACTACGGCTCTGACACTTTCCCGTACAGTTGCTGCCACTTATAAAACCACGGATCTTGAGACCTATGAGGAGATCTTTTCAAAGGTCATCACAGACAATCCGTCCGTACTCGGGAGCGGGATCTGGTTCGAGCCGGGGGTATATCAGGGACAGGAATTCGCAGGTCC
>CADCQV010000129.1 GCA_902803625.1 uncultured Lachnospiraceae bacterium | reverse complement strand
CAACAGTAAGGATCTTTCCGACCGGTTATAGAAGATTCTTCGCTTCGCTCAGAATGACACTAACTTAACGCCATTGGAACCGTCCCCATTGACTCTATAATAACGGCGAACATAAGTATTACGCCCTTGATCACAAACTGCCAGTTATTTCCGAGACCGATTATTGACATTCCCTGATTTATGATGCCGAGCAGGAGACCACCTGCCACGGCTCCGAAAATGCTTCCGCTGCCGCCGTAGGCAGAGGCTCCTCCTATAAAGCAGGCTCCTATGGCATCCATTTCAAAGGAATTCCCGAGGTCTCCGTTCACGGAGCCGACGCGAGCTGCAACTGTAAGGGAGGAAAGTCCCGCTAAAAATGCCATTGATGCATATGCCAGGAAATATATTTTTTTGGTATTTATTCCCGAAAGCTCTGCCGTTCTGGCGTTTCCGCCTACCGCATAGAAATGCCGTCCTGTTAATGACTTCGTTGTCAGATAGTAGTAGAATCCCACGACAACCACCACCCAGATAAGCATGACGGAAATTCCCCTGAAATGTGCGATCTTCCAGGAGTATGCAAGGATGATGGCATCCACTGCGATCACCTTTGCGATAGCGGCCTTCAAAGAAGTGTTTTCATACCCCTTCCTGATCTTCATTGTCCGATAGTACAATATACAGGCCGCCACCAGGAACGACATTATGACTCCTACGATAAATGCAGACCACTTCACATCACCTGAATCAATTCCCGGAACAGAGATGTAGGCTGTGAAAATATCAAAAAACTGCCGGTTATTTATCAATACCGTCTGTGAATTTATGATCTCACGTCCGAACCCTCTGAACATGAACATTCCGGCAAGGGTACAGATAAAAGACGGAATACCGATATAGCCTATCCAGAAGCCCTGCCATGCCCCGATGATCAGTGAAAGAAGGAGACACAGAGGTATTACTGCAAAGCTGCTGACACCTTCCTCCAAAAGCCTTGCCGCAGTAGCTGCTACCAGGCAGACAATGGCTCCCACCGAAAGATCCACGTTTCCTCCGGTCAGAATACATAAAAGCATGCCGCAGGCCATTATCAGCACATAGGAATTCTGCAGTATCAGATTTGATATATTTTGCGGAGCAAGCATCCTTCCTCCTGTGATCAGCGAGAAAAAGCAAAATAGGATTATCAGTGATATAAGCAGTGAATTTTTCTTAATTACAGTTTTTATTTCCATTCCCCTATACTCCTTTTATGATTCTCTTGATATGCGGGTATCATGCTTTAGGATCGCTTCCATGATCTTTTTTCGTGTGGCATCCTTTGCAGGCATCTCCTCAATGATATATCCCTCATTCATAACATACAGCCTGTCGCATATTCCCAAAAGCTCCGACATTTCGGATGAGATCATCACGATGGTTTTACCTGACTCTGCGAGCATACCGAGTATTTCGTATATCTCATGCTTTGCTCCCACATCTATCCCCCTTGTGGGTTCGTCTATTATCAGGATATCAGCATCAGTGAACATCCATTTTGCGAGCATTACCTTCTGCTGGTTTCCTCCCGACAAGTGCCCCACTCTTTCGGATTCTGAGGGTGCTTTCGTATGAAGCCTGTCCATATATTCCCTGGTAACGGCCTTTTCCATATCATTATCCACGATCCCGTGACGGGTGATCTTCTCCAGTGCAGCCATTGTGGTGTTTCCGGCTATGCTCTGTGTGAGTACCAGCCCGTTTGCCTTTCTGTCCTCAGTGACATAGGCAAGACCGTCTTTAAGCGCGCTCTTCGTGTCCTTAGGGTCAGATCTCCTGCCGTTTATATACATATTTCCGCTGATTTTGGTGCCATAGTATTTTCCGAAAAGAGACAGGGCGAGCTCTGTCCGTCCCGCACCCTGCAGTCCGAAAAGTCCGATTATCTCACCCTTTTTCGCATAAAGCGAAACATTTTTGACTATTTTCTTATCAGTATAAACAGGATCATTTACGGACCAGTTCTCAACTTTGAAAACGACCTCATCGCTGATATTATGCTCCCTTTCCGGGAAACGCTCTTCCATCGGATATCCGATCATACCGCTGATTATGCGGTCTTCGTCGATGTCATGACCTTCATTTGAAAGAGTTTCCACTGTTGATCCGTCACGCAGGATCGTCATATTATCAGCGCAGTAGGACAGTTCACTTAATTTGTGGGATATTATTATAGAGGTCAGCCCTGTCTTCTTCATATCTATAAGGAGATCCAGAAGCATTTCGGAATCCTCATCATTTAAGGAGGATGTGGGTTCGTCAAGGATCAGAAGCCTGGCCTTCTTAGACAGGGCTTTTGCTATCTCAACAAGCTGCTGCTTTCCGGTACCCAGATCCTTTACGGGAGTGCGGGGATCCTCATTAAGTCCAACCATCTTTAAGTACTCCTCAGCCTCCTTGAAGGTTCTTCCCCAGTCGACTCCGAAACGGTCCCGTCTCTCATTACAGAGGAACATATTCTCTCCTATGGACATTCCGGGAACCAGTGCCAGCTCCTGATGAACGATAACAATGCCGTTTTCTATACTGTCCGCAGGTTTTCTGAAACGGCAGGGCTTTCCATCATATAATATCTCACCGCTGTAGCTTCCATAGGGATAGATACCGCTCAGAATGTTCATCAGCGTGGATTTTCCTGCACCGTTTTCACCGATAAGAGCATGGATCTCCCCCCGTGTGACATTCAGGTTTACGTTGTCAAGCGCCTTGTTTCTGCCGAAGCTTTTGCTTATGTTTTTCATTTCCAGAATATGATCTGCCAATTGTTCCTCCGCTGCGGTAAAGAAATGCTCTATCTGTTTTTCAATAAAGAGTCGACATTATCCGAATCTATAACCTCCGGGACAAGAAGGAACGACGGAACCTTCTTGACACCGTTGTCATAGGATTCGGTATCAAAGACGCACTCGGCCGGTAATTCCCCAATAAGAGACTCGTCCAGTGCCTTTCCTTCAAGTATCGCTGTTGCAACCGATACGGTTACATCCGCTTCATTCCGGACATCCTTATATACGGTCATAGACAATTTTCCGTCACGTATGCTCTGAAGTGCTGCGGTGTCTCCGTCCTGTCCTGTTATGACCGGGGTGTTTCCTCCAAGATAATCAGACTGGACCGCATTAAGGACTCCAAGCCCCAAACCGTCATTCGAGCACATCACGGCATCAAGCCGTTTTCCGTCCGAATAATATGAGGCAAGGGTATTCTGCATGTTCTTGAATGCCAGATCCATTGACCATCCGGGAGTCGCAGTCTGGTCAAAGGTGGTCTTGCCCGACGGAACGATAAACTTTCCCGAATCAATATAGGGTTGCAGGACATCTATGGCTCCGCCGAAGAAAAACCTTGCATTATTATCGGCGGGGTCCCCGGTAACCAGCTCGATATTAAAAGTATCCTCCGTTTCATCAGGTGACAGTGCATCAACGATATATTGTCCCTGAAGTGCACCGACCCTGTAATTATCAAATGACACGTAGCAGTCTATCGCATCAGTATTAAGGACAAGCATATCATATGAAATCACGGGGATATTCTTTATCGTTGCATCTTCAAGCGTTCTCGACAAGGTTCCTCCGTCAATCGGAACAACGATCAGAATATCAACATCATCGGCTATAAGAACCTGTATGTCATTTATCTGTCTCAGAACATCATCTGAAAATCTGAGCTCGACATTATATCCTTCCTCCGTAAAGAGTGATCTGAGATATTCGCCGTCACGTCCCCACCGTTCTATGGATTTTGATGGCATAACGATCCCAACCGTCTTTGCAGACGGATCTTTTCCGCCATTGCATCCTGACAGTGTGGCAGCCATTGCAAAACAAAGTATAAAGAAGATCAACTGTTCAAGCTTCCGTTTCATAAAGGTCTCCTGATGGGGAACGGGGTTAATAACCCTTCTTTTTCTTTATTATAGCTCTTTTCTCAGATACTGTCATATTTAACGTAAGGACGGGGCGGATGGTAATAAGGTGGGCAGCGTCTCCACGGTGGATTATTCGGGGCTGGACAGTGACCGCTGTCCTCTGCTCTTCAGAGGGTGGCATAATATCAGTCTGACGGTTATAATAACAATGGTGCGGGACTGATGGCATATGAGCCCCGGGAAAACATAAGCATTAAAGGAAAACCGGTATGGATAACAGGATCACCGTAATATATGGAGATGAACCAAAGAAAATGACATTATCCCTGTTGCAAGAAGCAGGACCGGAAAAGGAGATACCGAAAGGCTCAAAAATAGGGATAAAGCCGAATCTTGTAAATTCTGCGCCTGCTGAAAGCGGTGCCACTACCCATAGCGGGATAGTGGAGGGGATAGTGGAATATCTGCAGAGTAAGGGGCAGTATGATATCACCATTCTCGAAGGATCTTGGACCGGTGCTTCCACAAAGGAAGCCTTCAGGAAGCTTGGGTATGAGGAGATAGCGGAAAGATACGGGACAAAGCTTATTGATACTAAGAAAGATAAATTTGAGATAAAAGAATATAACGGTGTCCGTATGGAGATAAGCAGAACAGCACTTGAGCTGGATTATCTGATTGATGTCCCGGTTCTGAAGGGCCACTGCCAGACTCTCATGACCGGAGCCCTGAAAAATCTGAAGGGTATCATTTCCGACGGGGAAAAACGGAGGTTTCATTCAATGGGCCTCCATAAGCCTATCGCGTATCTGAATAAGATAATAAAAGCTGATTTTTGCATAGTAGATGGAATCTGCGGGGATCTTGACTTTGAAGAAGGCGGAAATCCCGTCAGCATGAACAGGATATTCTGCTGTACCGATCCGGTTCTTACAGACACGTATATAGCCAGCCTTATGGGATATGAGGCCGGAGAGATCGGTTATCTTTCACTGGCCGGAGAGCTCGGCGTAGGAAGCACGGATATTGGTAATGCAGAGATCGTTGAATTAAACCGGGACGAATCAAAGACAAAGCCGTCCCCTTCAAGAATGGTAAGGGAGCTGTCAAGGCTGATAGACGAAAAGGATTCCTGTTCCTCCTGCTATGCCAATCTTATACAGGCACTTATGAGACTTAAGGATAACGGTGAGCTGGGTAAATTTGAAAGGAACAGGATCGCAATAGGACAGGGATATAGGGGCCGGTCATTATCCTGCCCGGGAATCGGAAACTGTACTGCAGAATTTAAGTCCCATGCCGCCGGTTGTCCTGCAAAAACCATGGATATACTGAATTACCTCAGAAGCTTTTAAGAAACTAATGAAAGGCGCATGCAATGAACACTGAAAAAGCCAAGCTCAGAAGATACGAAGATGATCTCAATGTAAGCGGTACGGGCGTGATCATTATGGGCGCGTGGAGTGTGGTAAGAGTCCTTATTGAGCTCTTTTTGAATTCAAAAGAATACCTGAATTATGGCAATGAAGATCCGGAATCGGCGATGCTAAATATTGTAGTAGCGATCGCTCTGATAGTCATAATATCCTTTGTCATCATGAAAGTACATCTGTATATCGGATTAAATGCAATGAGGGCTGCAAAAGGGATGGAGCACAAAGAAGGATATTTCGTTGCTGCGATAATAATAGCGGTTTTATCCGTTCTGAGTCTGTACACATATAAAGATCAGCTTCAGATTATTGAGAGGATCGATACAACTTTGGCATCAATACTGGTTGATATCACTACAATTTATATCTTTATTGTGGTGATCGTTTCTTCGATAAGGATTAAAAGGATCAAGGGAGACAGCTGACCTATGCAGGAGGATTTTCACTATTATGCAACATACTGCGCATCATGTCTTGCAGGCTATTCACATGAGGAAAGTCTTGATATAGCTTACAGCGCACAGTTTGTGGATGTGTGCTCAAGGACCCTTTTGGCGAAGATCAAGGGACCGTCCAATGCTGCGACCACACAGCTGCAGCTGGAGCTTATGGATGCCAGAACCGATCCTGTGGGCTTACAGGATATCACAAGGATATGGTCTTCCTTTCATTTCCTGCCAAGGGATCTTATGGCAGAAAGGAAGAAATGCTCAAAGCGCTACCGGGATAAGTACAGGCTGATATGCGGCCCGAACGGTGACCTTGTGGTAAAAACTGTGGAGCTTGCAAGGGGAAAGCCGGTGCAGTCGGTTGGGATTGCAATGCATGTCCTTGCGGATACCTGGGCTCATGCCTATTTCGCCGGGACGCCGTCACTTGTCATCAATAATACGAATTATGTGTTTTATGAGTTGTTTCCTGATGGAGATGATTATACAGAGAAGCAGATCAAATTCGTGCATAAGACATCCGTGCCGGATGATCTTGATAACAGTATATATACAAACAGCCTTTACCAGAGCAGTGAAAACTCCATAATGAACTTAGGACACGGAAGAGCCGGGCATCTGCCAGATTACAGCTTCGTGCGCTACAGATACCTTCCCGCCTGGGGAGAATATGCTGAGATAATAAAGGATAACCCCTCCGATTATATGAAAGCATTTACCCAGATGATCTATGCCCTGAAGTATATAAGAGGCGAAAAGCCTTCATTTAAGAAGGATGTGTACGACATGGAGGCAATTGAATCCCGGAAGGAGAGAATACAGGGCATCATCAATAAAAGGCAGCTCCTTGCCTCGGATGACTGGAAGGCCTTCGGGGAGGAGCTGTCCGGACAGGAGATAGAGGACTTCGTCATTGACAGGTATTTTGAAGAATATATAAATGCT
>CADCQV010000128.1 GCA_902803625.1 uncultured Lachnospiraceae bacterium | reverse complement strand
TTATTATCCTCGTTCTTTCTCTGATTGCCGCAGCATTGGTCTGCATTCTTATCAGCGTCCATGTTTATCAGAGAATGACCGTAGAGGAGCATTCCGGACTTGCGGGAGGTACCGCGAGACTCGCTGCTGACGTGACGGACGGCGACCGTATCAGTAATTATCTCAGAAGCCGGGGAAATGACGATGATTACAGGGAAACGAAAAAGCTTCTTGAGAACATCCTTTTCAGCTCCACTGAGGTTTCGTACCTGTATGTGTACCGACCGGAGGAGGATGGCTTCCGCGTGGTTTTCGATATAGATACCGAGAGCACCCCCGCAGAGACTGTGGGAAGCCTTATCCCCTATGATCAGGGCTTCCAGCCGTTTATACCGGAGCTTCTTGCGGGTGAAAGGATAGAGCCGATCATCACAAACGATAAGTACGGGTATCTTCTTACGGTTGCGGAGCCGGTCTTTGATTCAAACGGAAAATGCGTCTGCTATGCCATGGCCGACGTGGATATGGCGAGTATAATTGCTGACAGGCAGAGCTTTTTAACCGAGATGATATCCATATTCCTAAGCTTCTTTATCCTTCTTACGGTCTTTGTTTTCTGGCTTAATGAGTACCAGATCCTGATCCCCATAAATTCCCTTGTGAGCTGTATGGACAGGATCTCCAGGAGATCCTCTTCCCCGGATGATCTCGACAGGGATGTGCGGCTGCTCCGTAATCTCGGGATACATACGGGAGATGAGCTTGAGAATCTCTATCTCTCCGCCTGCAGTATGACGAAAAACCAGTCCGAGCAGATGAGGAGCATCCGGCGGCTGTCCGACTCAACCGCAAAGATGCAGGACGGCCTTATTATCACGATGGCGGATCTTGTTGAAAGCAGGGATTCCGATACCGGAGCCCATGTACAGAAGACAGCAGCCTACGTAAAGATCATTGCGGAGGGTCTTAGGGAAAAAGGCTATTACGCTGAAAAGATTACCCCGAAGTTTATTTCGGATGTGGTCCGTTCCGCTCCCCTTCACGATATAGGAAAGATCAATATACCGGATGAGGTACTGAATAAGCCCGGGAAGCTTGACGATGAAGAATTTGAGATAATGAAGACACACACCACCGCGGGAAAGAGGATAATAGAAAATGCGATCAGCACCGTGGAGGGTGACAACTATCTGAAGGAAGCCAGAAATATGGCGGCCTACCACCATGAGAGATGGGACGGCAAGGGCTATCCCGAAGGGATACATGGGGAGGTCATACCCCTGTCCGCAAGGATTATGGCAGTTGCGGATGTCTTTGATGCCCTCACCTCTCCCCGGGTATATAAACCCGCCTTTCCTCTGGAAAAGGCTCTTTCCATACTGGACGAGGGAAAGGGTACCCAGTTCGATCCCAAATGTGTTGAGGTCTTTATGGACTCCCTTGCTGAGGTAAGGGTGATCCTTATAAAGTATAACCAGAAGGTACATTAAATGCGGGATAAGCTTACGTATAGCGAAAAATTGAATAAGGCTTTCCTGTTCCTGCTCCTTTCGGTCCTTCTCTGCCTTTTCTTCACCGGAAGCCGCTCATACGCCGACCCGGATCAGCTGAACAGGGTCCAAAAAACCGGAGGGGGATACTCCGCGAGCAGGCAGATCCCGAATCTTGGGTTTACCTCGACGATCTATGATGCAAAGAACGGTCTTCCGACCTCGGATGCAAATTTTATCCTCGGAGCAAGTGACGGCTATATCTGGATAGCAGGCTACAGCGGCATCATAAAGTACGACGGGACCACCTTTACAAGACTGAGCACCGCTCAGGGTCTCACAAACGGAAGAGGACTTTACGAAGACAGACGCGGAAGGATATGGGTCGGGACCAATGATAACGGGGTCGTTGTGATCGACGGCTCCGAAAGCACGCACATCACCTATAAGGACGGGCTCCCTTCTTCCTCCATAAGGAGCTTTGCCGAGGACAAGGAGGGAAATATTTTCATCGGCACCACCGCAGGTGTCTGCTATGCCGATCCCCAGATGAAGCTTCACGTACTGGATGATGAAAGGCTTAATGAAGAAAGGATACTCCGGCTTGTCAGTGATATAAACGGCGTTATTTACGGACATACGAAAAACGGTCTCCTGTTCAGTATAGAGCACGCCGGTATCTCCTCGGTATATACCTCAGAGGATCTCGGTATGGATAAGATAACCACTGTACTTGCCGACCCCTATATCCCCAATAGGCTCTATATAGGCACCGAAAACAGTATACTGTACCACGGAAAATACGGAGATACCGTAGGACAGATGGAAGCTATACCGCTTAAAACCCTTGGAAGTGCCCACTGGATAAGCTATGACTGCGGGAAGATCTGGGTCTCCTCCACCAGCGGAGCCGGTTATCTTGACGGCAGCAACAATATTCAGATACTGGATGATCTGCCTATAAACAGCGGCATTGAAATGACCACCTCGGATTATCAGGGGAATCTCTGGTTTGCCTCATCCACCCAGGGTGTGATGAAGATAGTCACAAATAATTTTGTGGATCTTACAAAGGCTTCGGGACTTCCCGAGAAGGTCGTGAATTCCACCTGCCTGTATCACGACGAGCTGTATATAGGTACGGACGAGGGACTTTTCATACTTGATAAACACGGCAGTCCTGTTGAAAATGAGCTCTGCCGTATGATCGGTGATGCAAGGATCCGCTGTATAAGGAACGGGTCGGAGGATGACCTCTGGATCGGAGGGTATACAAATGACCTGGGGCTTATCCATCTCCTGTCCGACGGGAGCATCTCCTCCTTCACCACCTCAAACGGTATGCCAAATAATGAGATAAGATCCATAACCTTGACCGATGGAGGGACCGTACTTGCCTGTACAAACGGCGGTCTCGCCATGATAAAGGATAAATGGGTGATCCGGACCATAGATGGCGGAGAATCCATAAAGAATACCGTTTTCCTGACCGCGGAGCAGGGTTCGGATGCCTCCATCTACATAGGGACGGACGGTGACGGCTTATATGTTGTAGACGGCCCGAAGGTCTTAAGGCTCGGACGTGATGACGGTCTTACCAGCGATGTCATAATGAGGATCATAAGGGATAAGAAAAATGACGTTCTCTGGCTTGTCACCTCCAATTCCATAGAGTACCTGAAGGACGGTGTCATAAAGAATGTATCATCCTTCCCGTTTAACAATAATTATGATCTCTATTTTAACGGCTCCGATGAGATGTGGATCATATCCTCCTTTGGTATTTTCTCGGTAAGAACGGAGGACATGCTGAAAAACGAGGTATCGGCCTACCGTCTCTATACCCTTGAAAACGGACTTACCAATACTCCCACCTCGCTTTCCACAAGCGCCCTTTCGGACGACGGTTACCTTTATATTTCCGGAAGGACCGGGGTATGCAGGGTAAATATCGACCGCTTCAGCGGAAACAATGTTCCCGTAAAGGCCGACATAAGCTCAGTATACTGCGATGATCAGGAGATCCTGCCGGATCCCCACGGAACATATTTCATTCCTTCAGAGGCCGGAAGGATAAAGATCACCGCATCCGTATTCGACTACTCACTCTTAAATCCCGAGGTAC
>CADCQV010000127.1 GCA_902803625.1 uncultured Lachnospiraceae bacterium | reverse complement strand
GGATCTCTCCCCTTGCATCAGGTCCGCAGGCCTCAAGTATCCGCGCCACGAGATATGCATCACCGTCGGCACCGGAGGACTGGACCATAACATTAAAGATCTCCGCAGCGTCCTTCGGCTTCATAGAAGAATAAGCCTTGGCGTATTCCTGAACCTTCTTATCCGTCTCTTCCTCCGCAACGACCTGCTTATAAAGGATCTGCGCATTGGCAGGCTCTATCTGCTCATAATACTTCTGATATTCCGAAGGATCAGGAGCCTTATCGGAAAAGACCACCTCATTATAAAATTCATCCTTGATCTTCTCGAACTCCACCTGATTATTTTCAAAGGTGCGGAGGCGGTCGATCTCCTTCTGCAGCTCATCATTGGCAAGCCTAAGCTCGTTATTTGCCTGCTGTGCATCCGTAAGCTGGTTCTCCAGCTCCTTTATCCTTGACACCGCAGAATCCACATCCGTATAGCCGCCCTCGATCTCTTCCGTACCAAAGCCGTTCCCTTCAACATTGGGATTATAGCCCGGCAGAACCCTGTTCACTATGGGAACGTCCTTTAGAACCGGGGTCAGGACGCCCGAACCAAAGCCGCCAACATCAAGCTTCACCAGAAGTCCGAGTATCGCCAGCCAGATAAGTACGATAAAGAGCGTGACCAGGATTATTGACAGGGCACCTGATTCCTCCTCGTCGTTGATCTCGTCATTTCCCTTTTTCTTGTCGTTCTCTTTTAAGTTTCCTGCTCCCTGCTCCGCAGGGAGGTTATTTGAATCCGCCATGGTTTTTCCTGTTTACTGAATCTTTTGCCCATAAGTGTAGCTTGTGAGTTCGTCGATCGTTTTGCTCTCTGCGGCGGCCTCTTCCCGGAGAAACCTTTCAAAGGCCTTCTCTCTTAGCTTCTCCTGAGCCTTCCGCTCCTTCATTACGTTTTCAAGCTCCTTCCGCCTAAGCTCCAGAATCTTTTTCTCCCTTTTTATCTTCTCCTCCGAGCGGACTATATCCTCCGCACAGAGCCGCCGGCTCAGGTCATTATTCTGTATTTCCAGAAGATCCAGTGAATCCTTTCTGAGTCTCTTTGCCTCTTCTTCAAGAGCGGCCTTTCTTTCAAGGAGCAGCTCCTTCGCTCTCTCCGCCTCATTAAGGACCATTCTCTGCTGTGCAAAGCGCATCTCTGCCTGGGTCTCGAGCTTTTCCTTCAAATTTAGGATGTTCTGCATCCTGAACTTAAATCTCGCCATTTCACCTAACCCTGATTAGCTGTGTTTCTTTTGCATCCTCTGTTATCCTGTGGCTTTCAGTCCAAAGGACAACGATCTTCAGGGGTTATCCGCTTCAACAGCTGCCCCCGGTTCCTCAAAAACCTCCTTCAGCTTCTGCAATGTCTCCTCAAAGGTAAACTTTGCATCCGTGGTCTGCATCAGAAACTCGTTTATGGTATCGATCTTCTGTATGGCATAGTCTATCTTCGGGTTTGAGCCCTTCTGGTAGGCTCCGATATTTATCAGATCTTCGGCCTCCTGATAGGTAGCCATCACATTCTTCATTTTTCCTGCAAGAGACTTATGCTCCTTATCCGCGATCTGGCTCATACATCTCGATATGCTCTGGAGAACATCTATTGCCGGATAGTGATTCTGCTGGGCGATCCTCCGGTTAAGCATAATGTGTCCGTCCAGGATCGAACGGGCTGTGTCAGTGATCGGTTCATTAAAATCATCCCCGTCCACAAGCACGGTATAAAGTCCCGTGATGGATCCCGTCTTTCCGTTCCCGGCTCTTTCAAGGAGCTTCGGCATCTCTGAATAAACCGAGGGCGGATATCCTCTTGTAACCGGAGGCTCTCCGCTGGCAAGCCCTATCTCCCTTTGAGCCATTGAGAAACGTGTCAGGGAGTCCATCATAAGGAGCACATCCCTGCCCTGATCCCTGAAGTACTCCGCTATGGCAGTAGCAGTCTTTGCAGCTTTGTTTCTCTCAAGAGCCGGCCTGTCCGAGGTGGCAACAACGACAACAGACCTCTTCATTCCTTCCTCACCGAGATCCCTCTCAACGAATTCCCGGACTTCCCTTCCCCGCTCTCCGATAAGGGCGATCACATTTATGTCCGCTTTTGTATTTCTGGCAAACATACCCATAAGGGTACTCTTTCCAACGCCGGAGCCTGCGAAGATTCCGACTCTCTGCCCCTTTCCTATGGTCATCAGGCCGTCCACGGCCTTTACTCCAAGGGGCAGAACCTCGTTTATTATAACCCGGTCCATAGGATCCGGGGGCTCCGCTTCGACAGAATACTCCCGTCCCCCGTATATCACTGAGCCGTCGGTAGGCCGCCCCAGACCGTCCAGGGTCTTTCCCAGAAGATCATCACTTACAGTAACTGTCAGAGTGTGCCCCAGGTTCTCAACCGTGCATCCCGCTCCGATACCGTCTGTTTTGTCATAGGGCATAAGCTGGGTCTTGCTGTCCTTGAAGCCCACGACCTCAGCCATAATGGGTGCCTTTGTGCTGTCCTCCGGAATGATCCTGCAGATATCCGCAAGGAGGGCATCCGGTCCTAAGGATTCTATGGTCAGCCCCACCACATTCACAACCTTACCGAGCTTTTTATAAAAGCTCTGCCCCAAAACCCTTTTATATTTAGAAAAATCGATCACGGGCTCAACTTTCATAAGACAGAAGCCTCAATTCCCTCTTTAATCCCGCAAGCTGGGTCTCAAGGGAACAGTCAAATATCCCCCCGCCTGTCTCTATAAAGCACTCATTTCTCTTTAATGTCATATCCTCGACTATCTCAACATCATCGGCAGCGGTTATCCCGGAAAGAAGCTCCTCCTTCTGCATAGAGACAAAGCCGTAGTCGTCCTTTGATACGTGGATGATAAAGCCCTCGTTACCCTCCACCTTTCTCACCGCGTCCTGAATAAGATGGAAGATAATATCCTTTGAGTCCGAAAAATTCACATGGATTATATGCTCATAAATATCCGTCAGCGTATCGATGAACATAGGCTCCAGCTCATCGATCTTCTGCCGGTATTCATTTTCCAGACTCTCTATCTTGTCCTGGTATTCGGCTTTTATTGCCTCTGCTTCCTGCATTCCGGCATTGTAGCCCTCGTCATGTCCCGCGCTGTAGCCCTCGTTTTTGGCATTTTCCAGAGTTGCGGCTGCGTTCTGCTCTGCCTCGCTCAAAATAGCCTGTGCCTGCTCATTGGCCTCGGCAACTATACTTTCCGCCTCAGCTCTTGCAGCTTTGAGCATTTCCTCACTGATCTCGGCCGGAGGAGGTGCAGGTTCCTCACTTTTCAAGACATTAGAGGGAGCCTCGGCATCCGCCTCTACTCCCTCTTCCTGTTCTCCAACAAGCATTTCGACCCTGTCTGCCACAATGCCTTCCGTGAATTCATCAAATCCGCCGGAATCATTTCCGTACTCTGCCGTGGGCGGTGTACTTATGATCTCCTCCATTTTGTCCTGGACGAGTCTGTTTGAATCTATAATAAGCTTTTCCGAACCCTCCACCTTGACAAAGGCCCGTTTTATCATATTAGACAACTATCTCGTCTCCTCCGCCTCTGGAAATAACGATCTCGGCAGAATCTTCCAGCTTTCTGATGATATTTACGACCTTCTGCTGGGCTTCCTCGACGTCCTTCATACGAACGGGACCCATAAAGTCCATATCTTCCTTTATCATAGCTGCCAGACGCTTGGAAAGGTTTCTGAAAATGGCAGTCTGTACTTCTTCATTGGCACCCTTAAGCGCAAGTGCCAGATCGCTGTTCTCAACATCCCTGAGCACACGCTGGATGGCACGGTCGTCCAGAAGAAGGATATCCTCGAATACGAACATCTTCTTCCTGATCTCGTCCGCAAGCTCAGGCTCGTCTATCTCCAGAGTCTCCATTATATGCTTTTCTGTTGCACGATCCACCGTATTCAGGATCTCAACGATGGCATCAACACCACCGACGATTGTATAATCCTGGTTTACAAGGGATGCAAGCTTTGATTCCAAGGCCTTCTCCACCTCTTTTATGACGTCCGGACTCGTCCTGTCCATCTTCGCAATACGCCTCGCTACATCAGCCTGCTTGTCCGGAGGCAGAGCCCCGATGATCATCGCAGACTGCGCGGGATTAAGATAGGACAGGATAAGGGCGATAGTCTGGGGATGCTCTTCCTGTATAAAGTTCAGAAGCTGGGAAGGATCCGTCTTTCTCACAAACTCGAAGGGCTTAACCTGCAGCGATGCAGTAAGTCTGGAAATAACATCCACGGCCTTCTCCGGCCCCAGAGCCTGCTCCAGGAGCTCCTTCGCATAGCCGATACCACCCTCCGCAATGTATTGCTGCGCAAGGCATACCTGGTAGAATTCATTGATAACAGCCTCCTTGACCTGAGGCGTTATCGACCTGGTATTGGCAATCTCCAGTGTTAATTCTTCTATTTCTTCTTCTTTCAGGTGCTGAAATATCTTGGAAGATTTTTCCGGTCCAAGCGCAATAAGGAGAACCGCCGCCTTCTGCGTCCCCGTAAGCCCTGCCGCCGCGCTGGTATCCATCTTATTCGCGCCGGGTGCAGCGGCGGGAAACGCCCCCGCGGCCTCAGCAGGCAGAGTATTTTCGGCTGCCGCCATTACAACTTACCCCCATTCATCCGAAAGCCAGTT
>CADCQV010000126.1 GCA_902803625.1 uncultured Lachnospiraceae bacterium | reverse complement strand
TGTTGCTTCGCAACCCCTCGCCGGGGCGGCATCTCACATCTTCGATGTGAGATAAGCGTCGCTGGCGCTCAGGATGACAAAATGCTTGACTTCCCGCTGTCACATATTCGTATACCCCATCAGAAATTCATCAACCTCCTTCGCGCACTTCCTGCCCTCTGAGATCGCCCATACCACAAGTGACTGGCCGCGCCTCATATCTCCGGCTGAGAAAAGCTTTGTCCCGGGAACACGGAAGCTCCCTTCATCTGTGACGACCGTACCTCTTTTTCCCCTTTCAAGCTTAAATGCTTCTGCGGTGTAATCCTCACAGCCGACAAAGCCCGCTGCAATGAGGAGAAGCTCACACTTCAGCCTCTTTTCGCTATTTTTAACCTCCGTAAGCTTCCCATCCTTAAAAGCAACCTTTACGGTCTCTATTTCTTTTATTTTTCCGCCTTTGTCCGTGATAACGGATTTTACTGTAGTTTCATAAACCCTCGGATCTTTTCCGAAAACAAAGGCCGCCTCCTCATGGCCGTAATCCGTCTTTAATACCTTCGGCCATTCGGGCCAGGGATTTGATGCGCTTCTCATTTCCGGCGGCTTCGGCAGCATTTCGATAGCCGTGACGCTTTTTGCCCCCATCCTTATCACAGTACCTATGCAGTCATTTCCGGTGTCTCCGCCGCCTATTATCACCACATTTTTTCCTTTGGCATCAATAAAGCCTCCCTGCTTCCTTAATGCAGCCACGCTTCTGTCATCTGCCTTCATAAGGGCTTTTGTTGTAAGAGTAAGAAAATCCACCGCATTATATATGCCCTTGATCTTCCCGGGATCTGCTCCTTTTATCTCCCTCGGCTTTTTCGAACCGCAGCATAAAACCACTGCATCAAAGCAGTCCAAAAGCTCCGCTGACTTCTCCGGACTGCCTATGTCCGTTGAAGTATGGAAGATCACCCCCTCATCCTCCATAAGAACCCTTCTCCGCTTTATGACAGCCTTATCAAGCTTCATATTGGGGATACCGTACATAAGAAGTCCCCCTATCTCATCCTCCCTTTCAAATACCTCCACGCTGTGTCCACGGTGATTAAGCTCATCTGCTGCAGCAAGACCCGAGGGGCCGCTTCCCACTACTGCAACCCTTTTACCGCTTCTTATCACCGGGATCCGCGGAGTTATATATCCCTCCTTAAATGCGGTTTCTATAAGGAAAAGCTCATTATCATGAACTGTTACCGCATCTCCGTACTGGCCGCACATACAGGCTTTCTCGCAGAGCGCCGGGCACACCCGTCCGGTAAATTCCGGAAAATTACTGGTCTTAATAAGCCTTGCCGCTGCCTCCCTGTAATGTCCCTTATATAATTCATCATTCCACTCGGGGATCAGATTATGAAGGGGACAGCCTGTGACCATTCCCGACAGCTCCATTGCAGACTGGCAGAAGGGCACTCCGCAGTCCATACAGCGTGCGGCCTGCTCCTGCCTCTTTTCGGGGGCCAGAAATAAATGGAACTCTTCAAAGCTTTCTATCCGCTTCTCCGGAGGCACATCCCTGTTATCATTTCTCTCATATTCCAAAAATCCGCCATCCATACCCATATTACTTCTCCTTAAATGCTTCCAGCACCGCATGGTTATGATCCATGCCCTGCTCTTCAAAGCGGCTTATAAGTGTCAGCATCCTCTGATAGTCATTTGGAACTATCTTCTTAAAATCCGGGATGAAGCTCATATAATCATCAAGGATTTCCTTCCCGAATACCGAACCAGTCTCATTCACATAGTCCCGGATAAGCTCCCTCAATTCCTCCACATCATACTTTTCCTTAAGCTCCGTAAGGGAGGCCATATCCTTATTCATCCTGAGGTAGAGCGTATGCTCTCTGTCGAGCACATAGGCTATTCCCCCGCTCATACCGGCAGCGAAGTTTTTTCCCGTCATTCCGAGGATCACTGCCTTTCCACCCGTCATATATTCAAGTCCGTGATCACCGCATCCCTCGGCTATGGCTATGGCTCCGGAATTCCTCACGCAGAATCTCTCCCCTGCGATACCGCAGACATAAGCCTTTCCGGCTGTTGCCCCGTAAAGAGCCACATTTCCGATAATGATATTGTCATGCGCCTTATAAGGTGCGTCATCCGGAGGGGTTACGATAAGCTTACCGCCGGACAGCCCTTTACCGAAGCCGTCATTGGCATCTCCTTTAAGCCTAATGGTGACACCCTTCGGAAGGAATGCCCCAAAGGACTGTCCTCCGCCTCCCTTAGCTTCAATCGTATAACTGTCATCCGGCAGAGTATTCCCAAAGTCTCTGGTCACGCGGCTCCCGAAGAGCGTTCCGAAACTCCTGTCCGTACTTGAGACCTCCACTGTTTTCCGGAAAAGCTTCCCTGTCTCCTTCTTTTTTGAACTTTCATACTCAGGGATAAGCACTCTTTTATCCAGTGTCTTTTCCAGACCGAAGTCATAGACATCGGAAGGATCAAAGTGGCTTTTTTCCCTGCCTGCATAGCCGGATGACAGGATATTCTTTAGATCCGCAGTCTCGCCGCCTCTTACCGCCGGTATCTTCTTTATTGAAAGGCAGTCGGTCCTCCCGACCATCTCCTTAAGCGTCCTGAATCCCAGCGAACTCATGATCTCCCGGAGCTCTCTTGCTATGAAGCGGAAGAAATTGACCACATGCTCCGGTTTCCCGGAAAAGCGCTTTCTAAGTGTCTCATTCTGGGTTGCTATACCGGCGGGGCAGGTATCCTTTGAGCAGACCCTCATCATCATACAGCCCATACAGACAAGGGGTGCTGTGGCAAAGCCGAATTCCTCGGCTCCGAGAAGGGCTGCGATCGCCACATCCCTTCCGCTCATAAGCTTCCCGTCGGTTTCCAGGACCACCCTGCTCCGAAGACCGTTATCAAGGAGACACTGATGCGCTTCTGAAAGGCCGAGCTCCCAGGGCAGCCCCGCATGATGAACGGAGGAAGATGGAGCCGCCCCTGTACCGCCGTCGTAACCGGATATCAATATCACTCCTGCCCCGGCCTTTGCTACGCCCGATGCTATGGTGCCGACACCGGCTTCGGACACGAGCTTTACGGAAATCCTGGCTTTTTCATTCGCATTTTTAAGGTCATATATAAGCTGTGCCAGATCCTCTATGGAATAGATGTCATGATGCGGAGGCGGTGAGATAAGAGGTACGCCGGGAGTTGAGAACCGTATGTCCGCAACATGGGGGTATACCTTTTTCCCCGGAAGATGGCCTCCTTCTCCGGGCTTTGCTCCCTGAGCCATTTTTATCTGTATCTCATCGGCACTCATCAGATATTCGCTTGTGACTCCGAAGCGTCCCGATGCCACCTGCTTAACCGCGCTGTTCTTATTCGTGCCAAAGCGTGACGGATTTTCTCCTCCCTCTCCCGTATTGGACTTTCCCCCGATACTGTTCATGGCAAGAGCCAGCGTTTCGTGCGCTTCCTTTGAAAGAGACCCGAAAGACATGGCTCCTGTCTGGAAGTGCTTCATAAGCTCCTCCTCCGGCTCCACCTCATCAAGCGGAACCCTTTCATTCCGGGGTGAAAAAGCCATTAATGCACGAAGAGTGTGAGGCTTATCCTCATCATCCACAAGTGCGGTATACTCCTTAAAACGGGAGTAGTCATTTTCCCTGACCGCTCTCTGAAGGGTAACTATTGTCTTCGGGCTGTACAGATGATCCTCCGTATCCTCTCCGCTCCTTAAAGAATGGAAACCAAAGGAGTCCGGACTCATATCGGTTGAAAGCCCCAGAGGATCAAAGGCCTTCGTGTGACGAAGCTCTACATCCTCTCCTATCTCTTCTACCCCTATCCCGCCTACACGGCTCACTATGCCTGTAAAGTATTTATCCGTAAATTCCTTTGAAAGCCCCACTGCTTCAAAGATCTTTGCCGACTGATAGGACTGAAGGGTGGAGATCCCCATTTTGGCAGCGATCTTTACCACTCCGGAAAGTATGGCATTATTATAATCGGCTATCGCAGTGTGATAATCCTTATCAAGAATACCCTTATCTATGAGCTCCGCAATGCATTCATGTGCAAGATATGGATTTACCGCCCTTGCCCCGAAGCCAAGTAAGGTTGCTATCTGATGAACATCCCTGGGATCGGCGCTTTCAAGGATCAGGGAGACCTTCGTCCGTTTCCTGGTCCTTACAAGATGCTGCTCCACGGAGGAAACCGCGAGAAGCGAGGGGATCGGCATATGGTTTTCATCCACTCCCCTGTCTGTCAGGATTATGATATTCGCTCCTCCTGAAACAGCACGGTCAACTGTGATATTCAGCTGCTCCAGTGCCTTTTCCAAAGACGTGTTCTTGTAATATAAAAGTGAAACCTTTTCTGTCTTAAAGCCCGGCTCATCGAGAGCTGCTATCTTCAGAAGATCAACTCCGGTAAGAATTGGGTTATTTACCTCCAGAACCCGGCAGTTTCTGCTTCCCTCTTTAAGGAGATTTCCGTCAGACCCGATATATACTGTCGTATCCGTAACTATTTTCTCCCTCAGAGAATCAATGGGAGGATTTGTGACCTGGGCAAAAAGCTGCTTAAAATAGCAGAAAAGAGGCTGATGGTGCTTTGACAGCATGGCGAGAGGAATATCCGTTCCCATTGAAACCGTTGGTTCTGCTGCGTTTTCCGCCATGGGGATTATCTGCTTTACGATGTCCTCATGGGTGTATCCGAATACCTTATACAGTCTGTTCCTCATCTCCTGTGAATGGGTGATTATTTTTTTATTCGGTATCTTAAGCTTATTTAAGTGAAGCAGATTCCCGTCCAGCCACTCTCCGTAGGGGCAGGCAGAGGCGTACTTTTCCTTACACTCCTCATCCTTAATGATCCGCCCTTCCTTCGTGTCGATAAGAAGCATACAGCCGGGAGAAAGCCTGGATTTCTTTTCTATGATCTTCTCATCGATATCAAGGACTCCGACCTCCGAAGAGAGTATCAGCCTCCCGTCCTTTGTCACATAATATCTGGACGGACGGAGGCCGTTTCTGTCAAGTGTCGCACCGAAAAGCTCTCCGTCGGTAAACATCACCGCTGCAGGTCCGTCCCAGGGCTCCATCATCGTAGCGTAGTAGTGATAAAAGTCCTTTTTATTCTGATGCATAAATTCATTATGCTTCCAGGGCTCCGGAATGGTGATCATCATGGCAAGAGGCAGCTCTAAGCCGTTCATATACAGGAATTCCAGAGTATTATCAAGCATAGCGGAGTCCGACCCGGAGGCTGCTATGACCGGATACACCTTTGACAGGTCCTCCTTCATCTCTTCGGATGACATGGTCTCCTCTCTCGCAAGCATCCTGTCCGCATTGCCCTTTATGGTATTTATCTCACCATTATGGGCTATCATCCTGTAGGGATGCGCTCTCTGCCAGGAGGGAGTGGTATTTGTGGAAAAGCGGCTGTGGACCATTGCGATCGCAGTCGTATAGTCCGGGGAGAGAAGATCCCCGTAGAACTTCCTTAACTGTCCCACGAGGAACATTCCCTTATAAACAATGGTTCTTGAGGAAAAGGAACAGATGTAGCTGTCGTCTGAGGACTTTTCATATTCCCGCCTTAGGCAGTAGAGCTTTCTGTCAAAGGGAAGCCCCTTCTCCACATCTTCAGGCCTTTCTATAAAGCACTGGCTGATATGGGGCATACAGCTTCTGGCTGCTTCCCCAAGGATCTCCGGATGAATATCCGCATCTCTCCAGCCCAGCACATGCAAGCCTTCCTTTTCGGCAATGACCTCCAGCATCCTTTTAGCAAACATCCGCTTCATCGGGTTCTGAGGCAGGAAGAACATACCTATGCCGTAGTCTCCTTTATTTTTAAGGCTTATACCGCATTTTTCCGCAGCAGCCTTAAAGAAGCTATGACAGATCTGGGTAAGAATCCCCACACCGTCCCCGACTTTTCCGCTGGCGTCCTTTCCGGCGCGGTGCTCCAGCTTTTCAACTATTGAAAGAGCATCATCCAGTACCTTGTGATCCGCCCGTCCGTTTATATTTACCACTGCCCCGATGCCACAGGCATCGTGCTCTGCTTTCCAGTTTTCCATAGTTTTTGCCTTTATTATTTCTTCGCCTACGGGGCACTGACGCGCTCAGCGCGTCAATACGTGCCCGAAAAACATCCACCGGATGTTTTTCCATTCTGAGCGAAGCGAAGAATCTTTTTCATATGTGTTCCGCCCTTCCTATTACTCCGTATTACCTCAGTGAAAACAGCATCTGTCCGTAGGTCGGGTAGCAGAGGTACTTATCCGGCACCATAGCCTCGGCGCTGTCCGCATATTTACGGAGTTCCTCCATATCGGAAAGGATGGTATCCTTGTAAAACCCCGCCTGTGAAAGAAGGTCCTCCTCCATTTCTTCCGCTTTTTTTGTATCCTCTTTTAATTTTATAAGCATCCGGCTCATGCCCGATGTCGCCTCATCCAGCACCTTAAGGATATTCTTTTCCATAAGGCACTCCGCATCGGGTAAGAGCTCCTTCTTCTGAAGCATTTCCTTTGTCACGTCCTTTTCGTAGGAAATGATACCCTCCATCAGATCCTTCCTTACCATCTCCTGCATGGTAAGAGCCTCGATATGAACGGATTTCGAGTAGTTTTCAAGGAGGATATCATATCTTGAACGTATCTCCTCTTCGGTGAAGATCCCGTGCTTTGTGAAAAGCTCGATGGAAGCCCCGGA
>CADCQV010000125.1 GCA_902803625.1 uncultured Lachnospiraceae bacterium | reverse complement strand
TAAGAGGCAGATATGAGAATACATCTCTTCGTAAGGGTATGTAAGACTAAATTCAGCCTAAAGTGGAATTTACTTTTTCATTTAATCCCTTTTAGAAGAAAAGGCAACCTGTATTGACAGCAATGATTATCTGCCTTAATATCTTATTTTAACTCATGGTCTTGTCTTTTGTCTTTGGCTAATTTTCTCAACTGCTTCCTACATCCGGCATACTTCTAGGCACTTTTCTGCTATTTGCTATGCCGCACGCTATCATCCCCGGCATTCCCAAAGGCACTTTCCCGCCATTTGCTATGCCGCACGCTATCATCCCCGGCATACTTCAAAGCACTTTCCCGCCATTTGCTATGCCGCACGCCTTCATCCCCGGCATTCCCCAAGGCACTTTTCCACCATTTAGTATGCCGCACGCCTTCATCCCCGGCATACTTCAAAGCACTTTCCTGCAGTTTGGTATGTAGAAAACGATAAAAATAAGGAGACCGCTAATGAAAAACACATCAACAGACACACGCCTACTTTCAACCCGGAAAATAGCTGACAATATCAGAGCCCAGTTAAGTTATCTGGACGAACTGATAAAAAAGACCGCCAGGCGCTTGGAAGGCACTAACGGCATTCCGAACGGCACACTTAGAATAATCAAACACAATAAAACCTATCAGTACTATCTGAAGACCCCGGGCACCAGCAGGCATAAATATGTTTGTGCAAAAGAAAAACCCTTTATCCAGAAGATCGTCCAGAAGCAGTATGACGAAAAAATGCTCGGCTGGATGAATAAAGCCAGAAAAAGTCTGAACCGTTGTGCTGACATCCTGGAAGCACTTGACATTCTGGGCATCTACGACGCAATGGGTAACGGAAGAAAAGAATTGACTGTTCCAGTAGTTATGACTGATGAAATGTATACCGACTTCTGGATGAATAAATACGAGGGCTGCAGAAATCAGAAATACGGAACAGGCTTCTTCCAGACAATACGGGGGGAATACGTACGGTCAAAGAGCGAAAAGATCCTGGCAGATACATTCAACAATCTGAACATCCCCTACCAGTACGAACCCGAAATAAAACTCAAAAATGACATGGTATTCCACCCGGACTTTGTTCTGCTTAATATAAAGCAAAGAAAGACCCTGCTGTGGGAACATCTTGGTATGATCTCGGATGCTGACTATGCGATAAAAAGTCTTTCCAAAATACGTATATATGAGTCAAATGATATCTTACTGGGCAGAGACCTGATCATAACTGCCGAGTCTGCCGAAACGCCATTACGAACCCGGGAAATAGAAGTAAAACTGAAGGCCTTCATTCTGAACTAATGAAAAGAACACAGCCTAACTACGACGAGACTTTCTGATGAAGCAGATGGACGTCTGGACAAGTCAAATGTGTAGATTTATTCACATAACCTTAGCCGCAGTTAGCGGAAAGTTCGCCTCAACGCGTTCCGCAGGATTTGCTTGTGAATATTCAGTCAATACGGATGGAAAAATTGATGCGTTTATCCTGATATGATAATCCCCTCAAGATATCTGAGTACTTTGCTTCTTCAATGGTACTCCTGAAGGCGTCTATCAGATTGTGAGGCAGTTTACTAATAAAGCCTACTGTATCAGTGAACAGCACTTCCATACCACCCGGAAGGGCAGAGATCCTTGTGGTTGGGTCAAGGGTGGCAAAAAGGCGGTCTTCCTCCTTTACCCCGGCATTTGTTATCCGGTTTAAGAGGCTGGACTTCCCGGCATTGGTATAGCCTACGATCGCTGCCACCGTTATACCGCTCCCTGATCTCTTACTTCTTCCGGTGTTTCTGCTTATTCTCAGCTCATCTATTTCCTTTCTGAGAAAAGATATCCTCCTCCGTATCGCTCTTCTATCAATGCGCCAGCCTTTTCTTCATTATCTTCAAAGACACTGATAAGGATATATTTCTCTTTCCCGAAGGCTGTATCTATCATCATCTTATAATCGTCATCTCTCTAATATAATGGTCACTGGCCCGTCATTTACAGAGGATACCTTCATATCCGCTCCGAATCCCCCGGTTTCCACATGGTATCCCCGCTCCTTACACTCCTTTATCACAAGCTCATATAGCGGTATCGCCTTTTCCGGCCTGGCGGCATCACCGAATCCCGGCCGCCTTGAAGATACATCGGCATACAGTGTGAACTGGCTTACGATCAGTAAATCTGCTCCGGCATCCTTCGGATTTATATTCATTTTCCCGGTGTCATCTTCAAACACTCGTAGCCCGCAGATACGGTCAGCAATCCACCTTGCTGTATCCTCGTTATCATCCTTATGCACTCCAGCTTTATTATCCCTTCATCACCAAGTATTTTAATAGTTCCAGCGCCATCAACCTTGTGACCTGATTCTCCTTAAGTATCCTGTTATCCGATATAATGGATCCTTGTCTCATCATATCTGTCTTCCTGTGGTCTGTCCTCTGCCGGGTATCCAACAGGAACAAGAGCAAAGGCGTGAAGCTTTTCCCCTATGCCAAGGGCAGCATCCACTTTCTGCACCCTGTCCTCCTCCGGCATAACCGCAAGCCATACACCGCCAAGTCCGAGGGATGTGATTTCAAGCAGGATATTCTCGGTTGTTATAGAAAGGTCTATCTGCCCTATCCTGGGAAATGTCAGTCCCTCTGTCCTGAGGCAGGGAACTATAACTACAGGTGCATTTGCAGCGCATCCGGCATAAGGGCTGCATTCTGACAGCTTTTTTATCACTTCCCTGTCCCGAACAATGTAGTACTCCCAGGGCTGCTGATTGCCTGCAGAAGGCGCCGCCATCGCAGCTTTCATAATCTGGGTGAGCTTTTCATCCTCAACCGGTCTGTCCTCAAACTTTCTTACGCTGATCCTTTTGAAAATCTCGTTCATGTAAGCCTCCTTTTCATTTCTGCTTTTCTTTTTTGCCAGGTGATCCTGAAGGTTTCTTCTGGGCCTATGGTCAGCCCTTTTGTCTTCTTGATAAAAGCCATGCTGTTATGTGGACGCATTGCTGAAAAGCGCCTTTTGCTATCAGATCCTCTATTTCACCTTCACTATGCAGCTCAACGTTAAGAAATTCTGTCTCATCAAGGTTCTGTCCGGATACTCTGCGGCAGTTCTCAGCCATATAGAGATATGCGTAATTATCCGCTATTGTCGCATTGGAAGGCACTGTCAGAAGGTGGGTCCACTCTTCAGATTCATAACCTGTTTCTTCCAGCAGTTCCCTCTTTGCCGCAGACAGAGGATCCTCTGAGGTATTTCCGGTTTCTGCAGAACCATATTCCTTTCTGTCTTTCCGTTCCAGTCCGCCTGCGGGGAATTCGGTGGTGACTTCCTTTATTCCCTGACGGAACTGCCTTACGCAAATAAACCTGCCTTCCGTATCAGAGGCC
>CADCQV010000124.1 GCA_902803625.1 uncultured Lachnospiraceae bacterium | reverse complement strand
TACTCCGTTACTGCTTCAGTCCGTTAAATATCTTAAGGGCGGTGTCAGAGTCCGTCTTTCCGATAAGCTCCTCAAACCCCAGAACCGTAAGTGTACACTCCGCCAGGATCCTTGATGCCTTTAAGGGGTTAAACTTACTGGATGAGAACAGGAGTGAATAAACCATGTTGAGCTTCAGGTAATCCGAAAGCTCCTCATTCCTTTCAAACCCCTGGGCATTTCGGAGCATCTTGAATGCCCTGGTATCTACGACATAGTTACCCTTATCATCCATTTCAAGTTTTGTGCCTTTATTAAGCCATCCGCCGTGAGGCCCCTGCTTCATCCTGTCGATCCCTATATCCAGCTTCCTGAGCTCTGCATTGCCTGCACTTCCGTAGTAATCCACGATCGACCTGTTGTCGGCCATGCATTTCCAGAAGAAGTCCGCAAGATGTACGGCAGTATCTATGATCTCGTCGATCCCATTTACATCCGCATAGCCGGCTGCCTTCTTTGCAAGCTCCCCGGCGCTTGCCACTATCTTTCTCCCTTCAATGCTCTTTGTGATGGACTTTCCGCCCTTCACAAAGGCGAGATTGTTATCTGCCGCCTGCTTGATAAGCTTTACATCGAATTTCATGGCGGAAACTGCATCTATTGCGGCGTCGTCCTCTGCCTTGGCATCATCTGCCCCCGCATTTGCCCTGTTCAATTTGATGATGTTCTTCGAGGCCCCCACTATATCCCTGAAGTGGCCGAGGATCTCAACCCCATCGGATACATAGGAGGATATGTTTTTAACGAAGTCTTCGCTCTTCATAACGAAGTCAAGGCTGTCATCGATAAAGTCCTTAAGCTCCTGGGGCATTGCCAGATTCTGGAATTCCACCACCTTGTCCTCATACCAGAGCTCCGCCTTATCGTAGGCCTCTCCTAAGGCCTGGGCTCCGATGGAACCGCCGAATATGGTCTGGGCGTAGCTGTCCACCTTTTCCAGCATTTCCGGCTTTCCGATAAGGTAGGTATCCAGCTTTTCCTTGATATCGGGAGTCATCTTTACCACACCGAGGATCTTGTCAAGCTTGGCGTTTCCGGTGAGGCTCTTCTGTCTCTCCTCCACCTTCACATCCTTTGTCTGCTTCTCAAGCTCGTCTAAAACCTCCTCCGGCTCCTCTTCCTCCTTCTTGAATCCGAACATCTCCTTAACGGTGTCGTAGCCTTCCTTAACCTTCTTCGCGGATTCCCTGATGACCTCCTCCTGCTCCTTAATGCTTGAAACCATATCCTGGAGCTTAGCTATCCTGTTGTTCTCCTGAACAGTCTCCCTGCTGATGGCGCGGTCGATCCTGTCCCTCTTTCTCCTGAGCTGGTTATGCTCATGCTCTAAAACGCCTTCGTCAAATTTAGCTTCTTCCAGCTCCTTCTCAGCCTTCTTAATGGCGATATCAAGGGAGGCGGTCTTATCTTCATCCTCCTTTGCAAGACCCTTATGGATATTTAAGTCCTTTATCCGAAGCTCGATCTCTAGGACCTTGCTCTTCGCCTCCCGAACCTTTCCGGCTGCTTCCTTAATATCAGCCTCGGCTTCTTCTAAATCCTTCTGAAGATCCACAGGCTCATCATTTCCTTCTTCTTCCTTCTCTTCGATAACATCTTTATTAATAGCCTGGTTCAGCTTCCCGTAAATATAGTTGCTGGTCTTTACGGAGATCACATAATCCGTATAATCCGCAGCGCTGTCAAAGAGGCCGATCACGGAAGAAGCCTGGTTTACTGCCTTTCCGTAGCCCTCCTTTGCAAGGAATCTTACGAATCTGGAGCCGGTGTGATGAAGGTTTACCCTCATAAAGGAGGTATCGATCTTCATCTCCCCGTTCTTTTCCTTATCCCCAAGAGCCCTGTACAGCTCGGAATTACCTTCTGTGATCTGTTTCTCATTGGTGGCACGGGTCACAAACTGCAATGCCCTCTGGAAGAGCTTCCAGTCAAAGACCGTTCTCCCAAGCCATGTTCCCCTGTCGGAAACGAACCATTGGTTGGTGACGGTAAAATTTTCTCCCGCCATATTGAGTCCGTTCATCTTAAGGAAATCCATATCGTCGTTGATCTGGGTGGAGCAGAGGGACAGAAGGGCCCTGTCATAGGTGTAGATGCCGGTATCCACATCATCTCCCTTTTTAAGGAATTCATCTATAAGGGCATCCCTCCCCTTGGGATCCACGAAGTCACGCTCTGCCAGGCCAAATAAGTTCCGGTACAGGTTCTTCTGGGACACATCCAGTATCTCCCTGTGTTCAAGCGCTCTGAAGAAGAGCCTCCTCTGGGCGGGTGTAAGGGCATTATAGCCCGTCATCAGATCATCTAAGGTATCACCGTTATCAAGGGTGGATTTCGTAACCAGATCCTTATCCTGCTTATACGCAGCACCGATGGCGAGATCCATCTGGGTTTCCTGGGCCACCTCGTTTATCTTTGTAAATTTCTTACGATAGGCGTGATAGAACCTGGCTGCGGGATTATCGCTCTGCTCGTTATCATTCCGGACTAACTCCCCTGCCTGCCTTACGGCTACGAGCCTTATCCTCTCATTCTCTATCTCATTGACAAAGTCCACGGCTCTGTCTAAAAGCTGCCAGTCAATGGCATACATCCGGTTCAGCGCCTTATCCGCAAAATCCTCCTCGGTGAGCCTGGTCTTAAACTCCCTGTCATCCTTCAGCTGGAAAGATAAAAGACTCTTAAAGGATTTCTCCAAAAGCTGTGGATCACCTGTCTTTTCTATAACCTCAAGCCTTCCCTCCTCGGTGAGCATCCTTTCAAAAATATCAAATCTCTTCTCTTCATTTACAAAAGGAACGATATTGTTGTCGTTCTTTCCCCTGGTAGAGTAATCCAAAACTGTACGGTCCTGAAGTACATAGATAAGGAGGGACTGCTGGCTCACAGTGAGGTTTGCAACCCTTCCCATGACCCTTCCTATGGTCTTGCTTTCCTTTTCCTTCCTCTGCTGGTCGGAAAGCGAGAAGTTTTCAAGGGACGTAAGGAACGCATTCTGATCGATGATCTCAAGGTTATCGATCTCAGACATCTGGGTCTTATAATTTGCGATCTTATCCGAGAGCTTCCTTCTGTGGAGATCTGCGGCCTTTGCAGTGGCCTCGCTGTCTGAAAGCCTGTCGTAATCCTTGGGAAGCAGCTCATACTTCTGCTTCTCGATCTGCTTTACAAAGGTCAGTGCCTGATCAAAAAGCTTCTCATCAGCCACCACCTTATAGTTTTCGCCCCTTGCCGTAAGGGCCCTCATGGCCCTGGTGTAGTCAACCTTAAAGGTCACTTCTTCACCCTTCATATATGAAAGGATCAGATTCCTTTCAGCCTTGATGTCATCCGGCTTCTTACCGTATACAACCCTTAAGGTTCCGCGTTCCTCCTTATTCACCACATAGAGGGACATGGCAAAGAGCTTCTTTTGATCGTCATTCAGCTTATTGTAATCTGCAAGGTCATCCCCGGACATATTGTCCATAAGGCGTTTCTCAAAATCAGCCTGACCCACCGTGCCGGGGATTATGTTCTTTTCCTGCATATCAAGGTAGGAAACACTGTCCTTTTCAAGGAATATCTCCCTTGCGGCGCTGCTTCCTATGCGCTCTTTAACCTTCTCTTCAAAGGCCTTTCTGTCAAATTCCTTTTCCCCGGTTACTGCCTTAATGCCGCCCTCCGTGATCTCCCCGAGGAAGTACTCATAGAGTCCGTTCACATACCTGTTCCGGTAAACCTTATCAAGCTTTCCCAGATACTCATCCTTTGCAACAACCCTCTCAATGATGGGGAAGCACACTCCTGCCTGGGCAAAGAAGGAGAGCTGGTTTTCAATAAGGTCGGTATATTCCTTAAGATCCTCTGAGGTCTTGTTTTCATGAATGAAAAGGTAGGCCTTCATCTTTTCAACCGCATCCTCATGGGCAGCCTTTAATACAGGGTGCTTAGGCGGATTGGTTTCAAGCCTCCTCAGCTTTTCATAGAAATCCACGAATTCCTTTGTGACATATTTAAGTCCTGCCTCCGTCAGATCTTTTTTATCCGCAAATCTGGCGGAATAGGTGACAAAGAGGTCCATGGCCGTATCAGGGATCCCGGCCTTGTCCTTCCCGTAGTTATAGATCATCTTTAACCTGTCGGCTTCACTCTTTACATCTGTATCCTCTCTTGCGATCCAGGATACGATCTTATCAAGCTTTGTATATGCGCTGTTTTGCATACGCACATACTCATCCAGACAGTCTGCCAGTATATCGGGGTATTCAGGATCTGTATCCTTCTCCTTTTTGAAGAATTTCTTTGCTTCCTCAAAGAGCTTCCTGTCCTCCTCGCTCCCAAGGCTCACTATCTTCCCCCGGCGGGACTTTTCTTCGGTATAGACAAGAGGCTGCCTCACATCCCCGAAGGTCTTAAGCTCGGAAAGCTTCCCTCCAAAGAGGAGCTTATCGTAGGTGGCCTTTCCGGTGTTCTTTGTGAGGCGCACATCCAGAGCGGCTTTCTTCCTCTCTTCGTATCTCTTTTTAGCCCCTTCCCTGTATTCCTCGGTGAAGGAAATATCGGCAGAGAGTGCCTTGTCAGTCTCCTCCACAAAGCTCTTTGCCCATTGTGCGACCTTAGATTCAAAGTCCGCAGTGTTAGAGGAGATCGCAGGGCCCTTGACATGGGCTACAAACATATCCGTCCTGTTCTTAAGAGTTACCCTGTCTGCCTCGTCCATTCCGGCGATCTTTTCCTTAAGCCCTTTATCATCAAGGGAGGAAACATCCATTCCCTTTTCCGTGCTTAAAACGAACCTAACGAAGGTCTTTTCCGCGTTTTCTATATTTTCCACATAGTGGGATGCGATGTCCTTATAGAGCTTCTTAAGGGTTTCTGCGTCATAGGCCTGTTCTATGAGACTTCCGTCGGTCATCACATAGGTCTCTATGCTATCAAGGATCGCATCTGCCCTGTGCTGCGCAAGCTGTGTGAGGGTCTGCTTATGATCGCCGGCGAGCTTTTGCAGGTTTTGCGCATCGGCAAAGAGGCCGGTCTTCATGACCTCATTCTGTCTCTCCACCTCTTCCTTGAAGTCGGGTCTGTCATAGAGGAAGTGTTTTGTAAGATAATCCCTGAGACTTCCATGGGCCTTCCTCATATTCTCCTGAACGGAGCCGGCCCCCTTCTTTGTTTTCGAAAGCATCTCTTCATGGAAATCAAGAAGCTTTCCTGACCAGTATTTCTGCTGCTCCTCAAAGCTCTTCCCCTTGACCTCGGCTATTACCTTTTTCGTGTCGGGACGGTTCTTATCGAGGAGCTTTTGAATATTGTCAGCCACAAAGAATTCGCTTACATAGGAATACTGCTCATAGGTGGCTGCCCCCAGGGGCGCGAAAAACTCGTGGAGCTCCTTTATCCTCTGCTCTGCGATGGTATCCGCAGGGTCTATAAGATCCTTAAACACTTCATCATTCTTTACCAGCTCATCCCAGAGCGGGGCAAGCTCTCCGTTTCCGTATTCGGAAGCAAGCTTCTTTCTTGATTCATAGAGGGCCACATTGTCGCAGAGCTCGTTCGACAATTCCCCGTTATCTCTCACATGGCCGATAAGCATTCGTTCGATCCCGGCAAAGTTATCAATCCCAAGGATCCCCCGGTTCTCATACATTTCATCGATGAAGTCGCTTGTAACCGTGGTAGCGGAGCCCAGGAGTTCTGAAAGCTCCTTTTCAGCATCATCCCTTCTGGTTCTGGTATCAGCTGCCGCGCTTCTTAAAGCCCTGGCCTTATCCTGCTTTTCCCTTCCGCCGGGTATCTTTTCAATCTCCTTCTGAACCGCATTGGGATCCAACTTCTTCTTCTTCGATACCTTCCTCGCTGCCTCCTGAGCCTGTATCTTTACTTCGGAATAAGCATTCTCCGCCTCCTCGTACTGAGTAAGAAATTCATTGCAGGTTTCAACAGTATCCCTCAGCTCTGATATCTTCTCGTCATTTGCGGTCTTTTTGGCGTACTCACTCCCCGCCATGGAAAGAACAATGGGGGAAAGCTTTTCCTTAAGCATCTTATGAAGCTCAGCATTTTTCTCATACTTCATAAGGGCTCTGTCCAGCATATCCATTTTTTCGATGGAATCCTTAGCCTGCTTAAGAAGTGCCTTCCTGTAGGCAGCATCGGACTTTTCACCCTTGTCAGCCCAGAGAAGGCTCTGCCCCCTTCCGCCATGGCTTAAAACTATGCCCTGGGTATCAAACATCGTCATTTCCAAAATGAACTTCTTTATGTCTATAGGCTTTTCCTTGCCCTTTTCCGCATTCTCCTGGCCCTTTGTGAATATATCCCTGATCTCCTTTAAGAGATCCTTTTTCCCTCCGGTGTTTGAACGGAATCGGCTTGAAAGCTCCATATCCACCTTAAAGCCAAACTCCGGATCCTTCGGGGCTTTCTTCCCCTTCGCTTCAAGCTCCGCCCTCTTCTTATCCGCTGTCTCGTAGTCATATTGAAGCATTTCGGCGAGTTCGTTTAAGCGCTTTTCCTTATCCACCGATTCATCGGCTTCAACAATACTCCTCAGCCACATCTTCACCTGCTTCACAGCGTCCGGAGAGAACTCCTCCAGCTTCTGCCAAACATTGTGGGCGCGGTCGAAATGATCCAGCCTATTCACGAACCAGCCGTTATTCTTCCAGAAGGACTTCTCCTTATCCGGAAGGTCCTCAAAACGGTAATGTATCCTTCCGTCCCGCTCTTCGGCCTTTCTTCCAAGGGCTATCTGGGCCCTCTTAAGCCTTACTCCCTCCAGGGAATGATAGTCCTCCTGTATCCTCTTTATGATCTTCGAAACATCCTTTGGACTCGTCCTGTGCTTCATCATCTCAAGAAGGGTATACTTCCTGATATGAGCCTGCTCATCAGTCTCTTTCGCTTTATCCGTATCAAATAAAAGCCTCTTGACCGTGGTGCCAAGCTCTCCCTCCGTAAGGTTATTTACGAGGTAATTAAGTACCTGCCTGAATTCGATGACCGAGAGCTTTTCCATCTCGTCAAGGCTCCGGATATCCTTTAGATAGGGGAAGATATCCTTAAGCTCGGGATTTAAGATTATTACGCTCCGAACATTGTCAGCCAGGAACTCCCTTATGGCAGGATCCGGGATATGCTTGATCACAAGGGGATTATTGACAAGTCCCCTGCCCCGGAGGAGCCCTGCAAAGCTATAGTCGTCCTTATGTATGACGGTGAATTTCCTGATGCCCTTTTTCGGCTTCTTCTTTTCCTCCGGCGGCCGCACATCAAGGAAGGTATCCCTGTTGATCTCGATCTCGTTTCCTATATGGGCCGCATCCTGATTTTTGACGGTCTCAAGGGTAGTGGTGATATAGTGCTCCATTTCACTCCGGAGCTTTTTAGAGTCCTTTGTATTATCAGGTGTTGCCTCACGGGACAGGGCATTTTCAATGATAAACTCACAATAGTACATGAGCCTGTCCCAACCCCACTGGGTAAGCTTGAGATCCTTTGTATTATCAGCAAGGACCTTGTCGAAGGTCCTTATGACTGTAAGCCTCTTCTTAAACCGGTCCACCCTGCCCTTTTCATTGTTCTGGGGACCCTTCCCCTGCCTGTCCATATTTTTGCTTCTTCCAAGGAAGACAGCGCTGATCTTTCTAAGCTTTGAGGAAAAGACTCCCTTTTTCATGACGGAGGAATATGAGTACTGGAAATCTTTTTCCGCCTTTGTGCCCTCCATATTTAAGAGAGCCGCAGAACGAAGGTATCTCTCTGCCAGATCCCTTATGGTCCGGTAATCCCCAAAGAGATATCTCTCACCCATAAACTTCCTCATTCCATAGAGGATCTCTGACCCTGCAAAGTCATACTTTTCAGAGATCATCTCCTTTAGGAAGGCCTCGTTATCCTTCATCCTGGTCTTTATTATCTGATAGTCCTTATTGTCAAAGGCCACCTCCCCGAATATGAGAGCCTGGATAGTCTTACTTTGATATATGCTCTCATCCATGAAGGAGATAAGGTTCAGCTCTTTTTCAAGGACAGCAAGGTTATTGGCCCACTTAACTATGGGGTCCAGCTCATCACTCTGTTCCTGGTTTTCCGCTAAAGACCTTAAGGACAGGAATATATCCCCCTCATCCGTGGCGACGGCATTCTTATCCACGCACCAGCGGTTATCCCTCATCCTCCTCTTATAGATATCCCTTATGTAATCATCCACGCGCTTATACCTTAATTTCACAAGGCTTGATACCCTGGTGCAGATATCACTTCCATGGATCTCATAGTTTCTTTTGTCGGCAGCATATACCTCCGGATCGTCGTCGGGTGTCTTATGGGCAGTCCAGAAGCCGCTGACAAAGGCCTCCCGTATCTGGCGTGCCTCCATTTTATCTATCTTATTCAGATTATTTACGATATTGTCATTAAGCTCAGTGACACCCTTTACAAAGGCCTCGTCATTCACAAAATCAATGCCGTAGATCTCATTTTCGCTGTTTGGCAGATACTCGCTTAAAAGCCATTTTTTATCGGTCTTCTCAGCCTTTTCAGCCTCCTCCTTTGTGACATTGTTCTTCCAGACACCTGTCTTAAAGAAATACTTTCTTCTGGGGTCAACCCTTCTGATCCGCTTGTTTTTATCGAACTGCTCCTTAAGCTTGATATCCTCATTTGAGATATCAATAGTGTTTTTGCGCATGTTCACATTGTCAAAGACACGCTTATCCCGGTATGCTGCGGAAAGCAGGTTTTTTTGTTCCTTCCTGCTGTTAAGCTCCCTCTTAAGGTCCTTATATATCCCGGTCTTATTTGGATCGTTGAAAACAGGCTCCTTGAATTTAGCGAGCTTCTTCTTATCCACACCGTTAAGCTTCATCATGGTATTGCCAAGGATCTGGGATCTGATAAGGAGATCGCCGACCCTTCTTCTCTCATCATCCTTGTCCCAGATGAAGTCCAGCGCCATTTCGTCATTATAATGGGTTATATAATAATTATTAGTCAGGAGCTCTTTCCGGACATTGTAATAATTGGCGATGGATCTCAGTGAATCCAGCTTATCGTTCACCCTCTGTCTGGTTTCATCATCAAGGGTTGAATAGTAGTCATGCTTTTCCGCCATTCGGTCAAAGGCCCCCAGCTGGTTTGAAAGGCGCTCCAGTGAGGAAGCACTCTTCATCATTGCGGAATCCGATTCAAAGTTGAACTCTGTAAGATTGGTGGTAAAGATCAGGCGGAGCATCTTATCGAGGGCTGTCTGCACATCCTGTCCCTCGAATCCGCCTTCCCCTTCCTTTCTTTGATCCTTTCCCAGATAGAGATCAAGAAGGGCCTTATTTACCTTCTCTTCACCGGGGATCATGAAATGTGAAAGATCCGTATAGTCCTCATCATCACACATCCTGTGCTCCATGAGACCCTTAAGCGCAGAATAACACTCTGCCCTGTAAGCACTGCCGGCATTCACCACCGCGTCGTACAATAATCCCTTCTGGTACAGTCTGGATCTCTTATTTTTCCTCTTCTTGTCACGGACCTTTGAAGAAACCCTCTCCTTGAATTTTTTACTGTACTCATTGTTAAGAAGGCTGTCCTTTGGCATATAGGCGATCTTATTCTGCTTCTTCAAAAGGAGTGATCTCATTGCGTTGTCCGCATTGTTTAAAAACCCGGTGAGCCGCTTTGAATGGGCTTCTGTATTATGGGCCTTGTCAAATTCCTCCTGTCTTTCCTCCTTCAGCTTTTCAAGGGCCTTTTCCTCTGCCCGCAGATCCTCCTTCTTCCTCCTGTCAGCCTGCAGCTCCAGTTTTTTCATCTGTCCCCGGATCCACCCTTTTTCCATCTGGACATTTTCGGACATGATGTGCTCCCTGCCGAGATCCCTTATCGCGAGGTCAAATGATGTATGGTCAAGCCCACCCTCCAGCCTGTTTCTGTTGCGGCGGGATAATTCCTGTTTTGCTATCGGATTTATGAACTCATCGGTCTTTACCTGCTTCCAGGTCTTCTTCCCCTTCTTGGGGGCGTTCTCATTGATGAAAGGGGAATTCTTTACGGTAAGGATATCCTCCGCTTCGTAGACCGCATCTGTTACCTCCATTGACTGCTTTTCGATAATATCTTTGGTTTTCTTTATATTTTTATAGCCTGGCATAGTTTTCTCCTTGACTTGATATTTTTAAGCTCCTTATTCAAACATCCATAAAATAAGACAGCAGTATATTCTCTTCTGTCTGAACACCTTTCCCCCCTGTTAACTTATCAAGCAGGAAGAGCATCTCCTTATTTTCATAGGAAACGGAGATAACGGGATCCTTTACAGCCTTAAGAGCCCTTAAAACAAGGCTCTTAAACATTGCGTAGGCAGTCAACCCGGGATCATCTCCCCCGGCAAACACATCCTCCAGATAGATATTCTGTCCGTCTGTACTGGTGACCAGTATCCCCGAAAACTTTCCTTTACTGTCCATGGCTGCAAAGCTTAGGTTTTTATCATAGAACTCCCTGTTCTGAATGATATCCAGCAGGCGTTCGTCATAAGCATCAAGCCCCTTCCAGGCATTTTCCATCTCAGCCCAGTCTTTAATGCTGACCTCATCCAGCGGCACCACCTCGGCCGTTTTCTTCTTTATGTCCCTTAACGAAATATCGGAAACCTTATAAGAATAGACCGGTGTGGGAGAGAATTCATCCTGTACGAACCCGCAGGACAGGAAAAATTCTGTCACATCATCCTTACCCAAAGGCTTATTTCTGGAGCACACTATTGCCCCTGCCCCAATCTCCCAGGCCATATCCTGAAGGGTATTGATAAGCTCTCTCCCCGCTCCCTTCCTTCTCCTGCTTTCATCCACATATATCCACCTGACCGCCAGGGTCCTGTCTCCCACAGCCTCTGCGGATAATACCCCGCAGGCCGTATCCGTCTCCTCATCCACGACTCCGATAAACACATCACTGTTCACAAGGGCGTTTGTACCCACTGCACCCATGAAAAGCTCTGCATTATCTTCGGTTATCAGTGTTCCCGTCATCATGCTTTTTCCCCCTCTTTCCTTAAATCCTGATCCTGCCATTCGACATGATCATTCCATGCTTTATCGTGCCGGCTCTTTCGCATCAATCCACCTTGATCGGTTCATGTTCATGCATATTACGGCCGGCCCTGGCGTCTGCCGCCCGGCTTTTGAGTTCTGCCATGTTCCCAGCGCTGTAAAAAGGGTCCGCCGAAACCTCAAAAGGTATCCTTTGTTCATTACCCAATTTCACAAGAAAGATATTGATCGCTGTTGACAAGCTCATTCCCATATTTTTGCAGGCGAGCTCTGCCCGTCTCTTTACTTCTTCTTCCGCCCTGAAATTTACCTGTACCATATCTCACATACCGATAGAAAACACTATCGCTCCTTCCAGAATTAAAATATAGCAAAACACATACATTGTAAAGTGTTTTCTATATCAATAGGTTGGCGATATTTATAGTGAATACAGGGGCAGTCGGTGGTGCATATCCAAAAGCATAACCCTTTATCGGAACCGCCGACGAAATATGCCGCCTACTGCTGATTGGCACGCGGGATGTGAACAACTCCTACGTGAACATCCTGCGCGCCTAGCCGCAGTTGGCGGAGAGTTCGGCGCAGCGCGTTCCGCAGGGTTTGCTTTGGATATGCAAACTGGATTTTTAACTTCCCGTATAAGGCATAGCATCCTCCCCCCCTCTTGACAAGAAGAAAGAGAGGGGATACTATGGTCATATCGATTAAATATATGTTTAATCGTTAAATTCAAGCCTGTTCTGAAAGGAGCGAAATACCATGAAAAAAAGCTACAAAATAGATGTGGACTGCGCGGCCTGCGCACAGAAGATGGAGGATGCTGCAAAAGCCACCGATGGGGTCAGCGATGCAAGCGTAAATTTTATGACCTTAAAGATGAAGGTGGAGTTTGATGAAGGAGCAGATCCTTCGGAGGTAATGGGAAGGGTTGAGAAAAACTGCAGGGCTGTAGAAGATGACTGCAGGATCTATTACTAGCATCGGGGAAAGACACTATGAACAAAAAACAAAGGTTCAATCTCATAAGGATCATACTTGCGGCGGTACTTCTCATAATCTATTCGCGTATGCCAATAAGCGGTATCCTGAGATTCGCTCTCTATATGATCCCCTATCTCATAGTGGGTTATGATGTTCTTAGAAAAGCTGTCCTCGGTATTATCCACAGACAGCCCTTTGACGAGTGCCTCCTTATGTCGGTCGCTACCGTAGGAGCCATAGCCGCGGCACTTGCAAAGAGCGGGGATTATACCGAGGCTGTTGCGGTAATGTTGTTTTACCAGACGGGTGAACTTTTCCAGAGCTATGCCGTCGGAAAAAGCAGGAAAAATATCACCGCTCTTATGGATATTTCTCCGGAATGCGCAAATTTATACGGTGAAAACGGTGAGATAGTTTCTGTGGATCCCGATGATGTTGAATGCGGAAGCCTGATCGTTGTAAGGGCAGGCGAAAAGATCCCGATAGACGGCATCATAAAGAAGGGCAGCTCCAGCCTTGATACCTCCGCTCTCACCGGAGAATCCCTCCCAAGGGATGTGAATCCCGGTGATGAGGTGATAAGCGGCTGCATAAATACCGGAGGAGTTCTTGAAATAGAGACGACCAGGGAATATTCGGATTCCACGGTTTCGAGGGTGATGGAGCTTATCGAGGAGGCAAGCTCCAGAAAGTCAAAATCTGAAAACTTCATTGCAAAATTTTCCAGGGTATATACACCTGTCGTGGTATATGCGGCAATCGCCCTTGCGCTGCTTCCTCCGCTTGTCCTCAACGCCCTGAAAATACCTTTTCTCTGGAGCACCTGGATATACAGGGCTCTGATCTTCCTTGTTATAAGCTGTCCCTGTGCGCTTGTGGTCAGCATTCCCTTAAGCTTTTTTGCGGGTATCGGCTATGCCGGAAAAAAGGGCGTACTGGTGAAGGGATCGAACTATCTCGAAGCTATGAGTGAAGTAAAGACCGTGGTTTTCGATAAGACCGGAACTCTTACAAAGGGCGTGTTCGAGGTGGTGTCGGTTCATCCGAATGACATAAGTGCGGATGAGCTTATCCATATCGCTGCCCACGCGGAGAGGTATTCGAATCACCCCATAGCCCTCTCCCTTAAAAAAGCCTTCGGCAACGAAGCCGACGGCTGCAATGTAGAGGATGCTGAAGAGATCGCAGGTCAGGGAATAAAGGCCGTGATAGAAGGGCGTACCGTATATGCCGGAAACGAGAAGATGATGAGTGCGGCGGTTAAGGGAGGTGTCATCCCGGAATGCAAAAGCTGCCACGGCCACACCGGAACCATCATCCATCTTGCG
>CADCQV010000123.1 GCA_902803625.1 uncultured Lachnospiraceae bacterium | reverse complement strand
TTGAGTTTTGATCCGGTTCATTTAGTTCGCCGACTAATTTCTTAATCGCGTTTATTAACCGAATTTCTCTCTGAAAAATCTTTGCACCTCTTGAGTGCTTTATCTAGGAATTTTCAGGGTTGCATTGCTGTTTGTTTGTCAAGGTGCCTGTTTTCACCCGTATTTTCGGGCAAAAATCACGCCGCCCTCAAGCGGCGCGAAAGTTATATTAACATTGCATATCGCATAAGTCAACATTTTTTTTAAGAAAATTTGTATTTTTTCAAATTTTAATTTTTTTCTTTGAAAACAGCCATTCCTGCGCTTCTTCATCCTTTGACACCGGAACCCAGGTGCAATGGGGATTGATCCCGTATCTTTCCTGCATAAATCCTTCCGGATATTCAGTATATTTAAGCAGAGGAGCGCGATCCCTAAGCTCTCTGAAAATATCCCGGGAACCAAGCTGGGAAGAAAAAAAGCTGTTTCCTTCGTAGGAAACCTTTACTATCTCATCATCTGCCGCATGGAAAAGCCATATGGGAAGCTGTGCGAGCTTTTCCAGATCTCCCCGCTCAGTTGCCGCACAGATCGGTATTGCAGCAGCAAAGAGATCCGGATGATCCTTTATGAGACGCAGCGTTCCTATACCTCCGGCACTGTACCCGTAAATATAGATCCTGTTTTCATCAATGTCATCATGCTCAGTAAGAAGTGATGCAATAAGCTTACAAAGCCTTTTCCCGCTTTCCGGTCCTGCCCAGTGACCCGAAGCCCTGCACTGCGGAGCCAGAATATATGACGGGTGTTTCTCCTGCCAGCTGTCACGCGCAAAGACAGTTCCTATGTCATGCATAGTAAGCTGGGACTCATTATCATCTCCAAAGGCATCAGCCCCGTGAAGATACAGCACAAGCGGAACCTTTCCGGAGGGAACCGGTCTGAAGATGCGGTAGTTCATACGTCCGGAATACTCAAAGCTGCCATACTCAAATTTTCCGCAGATAAGATCATTACCCGGGGACGGCTTGTCCCAGTTTTCCGGTATCCTCATTCCAGTCTGATCTCCTGTGTCATTCCCCGGTTCACAAGAATATAGTGTGCAATATTGTCTGTTGGCACCATTAAAAGAACCGGATCCTCGAAAAGTCCGTCGTAACGTACCTGACCGTTGTAATTCATTATCTCACACACAGCGTCATTATATATGATGGCGTGTCTTTTGCTGAGCTGGATATCGGTATAGGAAAGCTCAAAATTTTCATCCATTAGCTCTTTTCCGGTTTTCCCGTATACCACCAGCCGGTATTTATTACCACCTTCATCGGAACGGAAAACAAGAGCTGTTTCTTCTTCCCCGAAGTATAGACTCTGAACTTCTTCATCTATTGAGTTTTCAGACACGGCCTCCGGCTTCTGGTCTCCGGAATAGAAAATGATCCGGTCATCACCCACAGCTACCGCGCTGTCATGACTCAGGAATTTGATCCTTGGAATAACAGCCCCCTCGTAATCGTAGCCGCTGACATAATTATCAATTTCATTTTGTCCCACATCCCCAAAATTATAAAAAGCCACGGAGGAATGAACCTTTCCGGTTTCATTATCAACCCTGGTATAGGAGACCCCGAGCAGGGTACCGTCCGGAGAAAGTGCAACATCTATAGGATAACCGCTCTGGGTCATGCTGCATTTTATTCCCGCAAGCTCAACCCCTTCAGAATCATACAGGTTTATCCTGGCGGAATTCCCGTCCTCCAGCACAGCTGCCACAACGCCCTGCCCTGCCACGGAAAAATTCACCACAGGCAGCTTTGTATTTATACTGCTTTGTTTCCCTGCTCCGTTCATTACCAGTATCTTTGTGGATCCCTCGTCAGCCATCGCCACCGAATCGCCACAAGTGGCAATACGCGGATCCTGCATTTCATAGGTAATATTCCATCTGGCTTCCTTTAAGCCATCATAAGATTCGGCCCCGTCTCTGCTGTATTTCAATATATGACCGTTATAAGTCATATATTGTGCCGTATCGGAATCCGAGCGCAGGGATTTCCCCAGAATCTCATAACCCGTGTATATCTTTGTTTCATAATAATGCTTTGCATAAAGACATCCGCAGGCTACGATGATAATGACGAAAAGCACGGCCCCGAAGATCTTTGCCTTATGGAGCCGCACTTCCGCCTCATAGTTTTCTTTTTTTTCCTGTTTTACAACATGGAGATCCGGCATGATCCCTCCGGATCAAAGCTTTGCCTTGATCTGTTCGTAAATACCCTCTGCATCAAGTTTATACTTCTTCATAAGCTCTGCCCAGGGTCCGGACTCACCGAATACATCATATACACCTATCCTGTGAACAGGAACGGGATGCTTATCGGCAACCGTCTCAGCAACGGCACTTCCCAGGCCTCCTATTACGGTGGCCTCCTCAACCGTGAAGATCTTTCCTGTTTCCTTTGCAGCCTTTATTACAAGCTCCTCATCCAGGGGCTTTATTGTATGCATATCGATAACACGCGCTTTAACGCCGTCCTTCTCAAGCATATCCGCTGCTTCAAGAGAGTAATTCACTTCGACACCGGTTGCGATAATAGTGATGTCGCTGCCCTCCCTTAAGGTGATTCCCTTTCCTATCTCAAACTTCAGCTTATCCGGCTCATAAAATACCGGTGATGCTGCACGGCTGAACCTTAAGTACACGGGTCCCTTGTGATCAAGGGCGGCCTTTACTGCCGCAAAAACCTCTGTATCATCGGCAGGTACTATGACCGTCATTCCGGGGATGGTCCTCATAAGGGCAATATCCTCCAGACACTGGTGCGTGGCTCCGTCCTCACCTACGGTGATACCGGCATGTGTGGCTCCTATCTTTACATTCAGCTGCGGATAACCTATGGAATTCCGAACCTGCTCGAAATTTCTTCCGGCTGCAAACATTGCAAAGGAGCTGATAAACGGGATCTTTCCGCAGGTAGCAAGTCCCGCTGCTATGCCCGTCATATTTGATTCTGCTATTCCACAGTCAAAAAATCTGTCGGGAAAAGCATTTTTGAAGGTCTGTGTTTTTGTTGCGTTGGCAAGGTCCGCATCCAGAACCACCAGATCGGGATACTCCGCACCGTATTTTGCCAATGCATTACCATAGCTTTCGCGTGTTGCAATTTTCTTTATATCACTCATAATCCCTTACCCACTTTCTCAAGATCTGACATAGCTGTAGCAAACTCCTCATCATTGGGAGCCTTGCCGTGCCATCCGGCCTTGTTCTCCATAAAGGAAACACCCTTACCCTTAACCGTCTTCGCGATTATTGCTGTAGGCATATCCTTAACCGTCTTTGCCTCATCAAAAGCCTTCTTTATTTCATCCATATTGTTTCCGTCAATATTGATAACATGGAAATTGAAAGCTTCAAACTTCTTATCTATGGGATAAGGGCTGTTTACCTCATCAATGGGTCCGTCAATCTGAAGATTATTATTATCGACTATCACGCAGAGATTATCGAGCTTTTTTGCCCCCGCAAACATCGCTGCTTCCCAGATCTGTCCTTCCTGGATCTCTCCGTCTCCGCAGAGACAGTATGTCCGGTAGGATTTCTTGTCTATCTTTGCCGCAAGTGCCATTCCGACAGCCGCTGACAGTCCCTGTCCGAGAGAGCCGCTGGACATATCCACTCCCGGAATATGCTTCATGTCGGGATGTCCCTGTAAATATGAACCCGTATGGCGAAGAGTTTCCAGATCTTTTTTCGGGAAGTATCCTTTTTCCGCAAGAACCGAATAGAGTCCCGGAGCATTATGACCCTTGGAGAGCACAAAACGGTCGCGGTCTGCCTTCTTCGGATCCTTAGGATCTACATTCATCTCTTCAAAGAAGAGATAGGTGAAAATATCAGCCGATGAAAGGGATCCGCCCGGATGACCGGATTTTGCCGCATGAACCGCGGTAATAATGCCCTTTCTGACTTCATTTGCAGTCTTTTGAAGTTCTTTTGTTGTCATTTTACTTTCCTTTCTTTTGTTTTTATTTGATATGATCCTTCGTTTCAGAACAGGATTATATTACTTACTTTTTCTGTCCGTAGTAGGCATTGGCACCGTGCTTTCTGTAGTAGTGCTTATCCTGTACCTCCTGCGGACACTCCGCGATCTTCGGATTAATGAGCTCCGCCCTTGTGGCCATCTTTGCCACCTCTTCGAGAACGACTGCAGTATGGACAGCATCCTCCGGGTTCTTTCCCCAGCCGAAGGGACCGTGGTTCTTGCATATCACAGCCTGAACGGCATTGTGGTCATGCTCCTTGAAATAGTCCGTGATCAGAATACCCGTATTCCTTTCATAATCCTCATCTATCTCCTCCTTTGTAAGGCAGCGGAGGCACGGAACGGGTCCGTAGAAATAATCAGCATGTGTCGTGCCGTAGCAGGGAATGCTCCTCCCCGCCTGTGCCCAGGAAGTCGCCCATTCCGAATGGGTATGTACCACTCCTCCGATATCGTCCCAGGACTTATAGAGCTCCGCGTGGGTCTTTGTGTCGGAAGAAGGATTGTACTTTCCTTCTATCTTGTTGCAGTTCAGATCCACAACCACCATATCCTCGGGGGTCAGAGAATCGTACTCTACTCCGCTGGGCTTGATGACAAAATATCCGCTTTCCCTGTCAATGCCGCTGACATTACCCCATGTAAAGGTAACAAGGCCGTATTTCGGCAGCAGCATGTTTGCTTCATATACTTTTTTCTTTAATTCTTCAAGCATATTTTCTCCTTTTTTCTCTCTGAATTTATAAATAAGATTCTTCGCTTCGCTCAGAATGACATTGGGAAACCCGTCGGCGCGTCAGTGTCCAGTACATTGGAAACCCGCTTATCTCAGATGTTCGAAAAGCGGTAAACCGTTGTGGTGTCGTACCTTTCCCCTGCACCGAATATCGGTTTTTCAAATCCGTCCTGATTTGCGCTGTTGGGGAAATACTGGGTTTCCAGGCAGAGTCCGCACCTCTTATTATAAACCGCACCCTTTTTTCCGGGCAGATTGTCCCGGATAAAGTTTCCGGAATAGAACTGGATGCCCGGCAGATCCGTGATCACTTCCATTCTGACGCCGATATTCCTTTCCTCAAGAACGGCAGCCACCGAGCCCGGTCTGTCAAGTACAAAGTTCTGGTCATAGCCTCCCACGAATTTCAGCTGTTCATTATCCTCATTGATCCTTTCGCCGATCTTATGGAAATCCCTGAAATCAAAGGGGGTTCCAACTACCGGAGCGATCTCTCCCGTGGGAATGGAATCCGGCTCCACAGGTGTATAAAATGCTGCATTTATCTTCAGGTAATGATCCGCTATGCTTCCGCTGTCATGTCCCGCGAGATTGAAATAACTGTGGTTAGTGCAGTTTATCAGGGTCTTTTTGTCAGAAACTCCTTCATAATGGATCGAAAGCTCATTATCATCCGAAAGACTGAAGGTGACATGGACATCCAGATTTCCGGGGAAGCCGTTTTCTCCGTCCGGGCTGGTATAGCTCATTGTAACCGCGTTTCTGCCCTCATCGAGCGCCGCCGTCCATAATTTCTTATGAAATCCGTTCTCAAAATCGGTATGAAGATTGTTGCTGTTTTCGTTCACTGCAAGACTGATCTTCGTTCCGTCAATATCAAACTGCGCTCCCTTTATCCTGTTCGCGCTGCGCCCTACGGTCGCACCGAAAAATTCATTATTTTCATAATAGGGCTCTGCATTATCATAGCCAAAAACAACATCTCTCTTCACCCCGTCTTTGTCCGGAATGATGACCTCGGTTATTATCGCCCCGAGCTCTGAAACGGTAACGCTCATTCCGTTTGCGTTTGAGAGAGTGTAGGATGAGATATCCTTGTCATCCTTCGTGGTGCCAAAAGGCTTTTTTACGATTTCCATTTTCTACTGTACCTCCTGTTACAATTCCGTCCGTCCCTCCAGGGCACGGAGCAGTGTTACCTCATCTATATTTTCCAGGTCACCTCCAACCGGCACTCCGCTGGCTATCCGGCTGACCTTAATCCCCGACGGCTTTATCAGCTTGCTAATGTACATTGCCGTGGTTTCGCCCTCCAGACTGGAGTTTGTGGCGATTATCACCTCTTCTATATCACCCGTGAGCCTCTTCATCAGCTCCTTCAGCTTTATATCGTCCGGACCTATTCCGAGCATAGGGGAAATGGCTCCGTGGAGTACATGATAGACCCCGTCATATCTCCCGGTCTTTTCGTAGGCCGCCAGATCCCGGGTATTCTCAACCACCATTATCACCCGGTGATCCCGTTTCGGACTTCTGCATACGGGGCATACCTCTTCATCGGTAAGAGTAAAGCATTCACTGCAGTAATGGACGTTTTCCTTTGCGTCAATAATGGCGTTAGTCAGCCGCTTCACATGCTCTTCGGGCTCATTGATAAGGTAAAAAGCCAGTCTGCCCGCCGATTTGGCGCCTATGCCCGGAAGGGTCGACAATTCCTCGATAAGCTTATTTATCTTCCCGGAATACAGATCCATATTAAAGAAGACCGCCCAGACCGCCGGTAAATCTGCTCATGGATTCCTTTGAATCCTCCTCAGCCTGTTTCATTGCCTCATTCGCGGCGGCCACTATCATATCCTGAAGGGTTTCCACATCATCGGGATCAACAGCCTCAGGTGAAATGGTCACGCCCTTCAGCTCCTTCTTTCCCGTGACCGTGACGGACACTGCACCTCCGCCGGCCTGTGCGGTATATTCCTTTCCCTCCAGCTCCTTGCTGGTCTCCTCCATCTGGCGCTGCATCCTTTGTGCCTGCTTCAGCATATTATTCATACTGCCAGGCATCATGCCGCCCCCGAATCCGCCTCTTTTTGACATTAAATCTCTCCTTCCTCTGTATCCGTTAATTCTCCGACTTCAAGTCCCTCCAGATTGATGAGTCCTCCGAGATCCGGATGGGTCTCTTCAAAACGGTCGTTCTCATCCTTTTCCACAGCCCGGAACTTTACATGCTTTCCGATGATCTTCTCTACCGTATCCGAAAAGGCCTGTCTGTTTTCTTCATCCCTCAGCAGGTTTTCATACATATTTTCAAAGGCTATGACCAGTGTATCCCCCTCTACCGTAGGTTCGGATTTCTCCAGCATGCTGGACAGCGCCTGATGATTTTCCGGAAGACCCCTGAATATTTTCCCCCAGTTTGCCAATACCTTCTTTATATCCTCCGGCAGCGCATCGGGTACCGGTGGTCTTTTTTTCTCAGCCTTTTTTTCGACGGACGGAGCTGTGGCAACGGTCACACCCTCTGCCATCTTCCGCTCCAGACCTGAAACCCTCTGCTTCAGGGAAGAAATATCCGTCTCAGTCTCGGGACGCATAAGCTTTATTATTGCGATCTCGGCAAGCACCCTCTTCTCGGGCGTGTACCTTATTTCTCCGGACAGCTGTGAGAAGATCCTGATGAACCGCATAAGCGTATCGGGATCGGATTTCTTTGCCTCTTCCTTAAGGACTGCCAGTGCTTCGGAGGATACATCTATAACATCCTCCATCTTTTCGTCCCTGCTTCCCGCCAGAAGGAGGTTTCTCAGATACCAGGTGAAATCAGATACAAATACACCGAGATCACGCCCCTGCATAAGGGTATCCTCCAGCACCGATATGGCTCCTGTGGTATTTCCGGAAAGTATCATTTCGTAAAGACGGCTGAATACTGACGTGTCAACGGCACCCAGCACCTCCAGTGTCTTATCGTATGTAAGCTCCTCTCCCATATGAAATGCCGCACACTGATCGAGTAAGCTCAGGGCATCTCTCATGGAGCCGTTTGCACATTTTGCAATATACTTAAGCGCCCTTTCCTCCGCCCTGATACCCTCGATACCGGACAGCTCCCTCATCCTGTCCGCCATGGTCTCAATAGTCATCCGCTTAAAATCATAACGCTGACATCTGGAAAGGATGGTTATGGGAATTTTATGAACCTCTGTGGTCGCCAGAATGAAAATCACGTACTCCGGTGGTTCCTCCAGAGTTTTCAGAAGGGCATTAAAAGCTCCGACAGACAGCATATGTACTTCGTCTATAATATAGACCCTGTACTCTGCGTCTGTCGGGCGGTACTGCACTTCCTCCCTTATTTCCCGGATATAATCCACGCCGCTGTTACTGGCAGCATCCATTTCAATAACGTTCATGGATGCTCCCGACTTTATGGAGCGGCAGCTCTCACATTCTCCGCAGGGACTGCCGTCCTCTCTCCGGTTACTGCAGTTCACCGCTCTTGCAAAGAGCTTCGCAACCGATGTCTTTCCCGTACCTCTTGTACCTGTAAAGAGATATGCATGCCCGATACGGCCGTGTCTGATCTGGTTTTTTAGGGTTGTTACTATTGTGTCCTGCCCCTTTACCTCATCGAAGGTGTCGGGACGGAATTTTCTATAAAGTGCCTGATACAACGTGCTCCTGATCTAGTCCCCGAAGCTGATGCCAAGCATCTTTGCTTCCTTAATAATAGCGGCATCCGGATCCAGCTTCTTCAGCTTGCCCGCAACGTCCTGCAGGGGAACCTTTACTATCTCACGGTCCTTGTAGCCTACCATGAAGCCGTATTCTCCCTTGAGGATAAGCTTTCCTGCCTCAGCGCCGAGACGGGATGCGAACACCCTGTCATAAGCACAGGGGCTGCCACCGCGCTGCATATGTCCGGGAACGGTAACCCTTACTTCCTGTCCGGTCTTTTTCTGGATATCGGCCGCAACCTCATAGGATACGGAGGGATGCACCAGATTTTCCAGCTTCTTCTTGTATTCCTTCTTGCTGAGTTTGGCATCCTTTTTGCTGATGGCACCTTCAGCAACCGCGATAATGGTAAATTTCGAGCCGCGTTCTTTTCTCTTGTTTATAGCCTCCACGACCTTGTCAATATCGTAAGGTATCTCAGGGATAAGTATAATATCCGCTCCGCTTGCCATACCTGCATTCAATGTAAGGAAGCCTACCTTATGCCCCATTACTTCTATGATGAATACTCTTCCATGGGAATCCGCCGTGGTGTGAATACTGTCGATAACGTTTGTGGCGATGTCAACTGCGCTCTGGAAGCCGAAGGTCATATCCGTGCCCCAGAGATCATTGTCTATGGTCTTCGGAAGAGTAACGATATTTAGTCCCTCTTCTCTTAAAAGATTTGCGGTCTTGTGGGTTCCGTTGCCCCCGAGTATAACGAGGCAGTCAAGGTTCAGCTTATAATAATTGTGCTTCATTGCTTCAACCTTGTCGAGTCCGTTCTCATCCGGTTCCCTTATGGTCTTGAAAGGAGTTCTGCTGGATCCGAGGATCGTTCCGCCTCTGGTCAGAATACCCGAGAAATCATTTCCGTCCAGCATTCTGTAATCACCGTATATCAATCCGCGATATCCGTTCAAAAATCCGAATACTTCCATCTGTTCCCCGCTGGTCGCCATGGATTTTACCACGCCCCTCATGGCCGCATTCAGAGCCTGGCAGTCGCCACCGCTGGTCAGCATACCGATCCTTCTCATATCCGTACCTCCTGTTTTTTAATTGTGATTTCGGGGGCAAAATGCCCCCGAGCGGAGGAGAAGGGATTTGAACCCTTGCGCCGTGTTACCGGCCTACTGGTGTTCGAAGCCAGACCCTTCAGCCTCTTGGGTACTCCTCCAAAACGCGTAAGCGTAAATGTTATTAAATTATAATTCTATACCATTCAAACAGTCAAGACATCGGACAGCTTCTGTGATAATATACACTTTGGCTGTATTTGACAGAATGAAAAGCTTTATTTAATCGAGAGGAAAAGAAAATGAAATATAAAGCAGCTGTATTTGATATGGACGGGACCATACTGGATACCGTCGGTGATCTCACGGATGCCATTAACCATACTCTGGAAACCCTCGGGCTTTCAGGTACGGTTTCTTACGAGGATGCGAAATTCATGTTCGGAAGCGGCGTCAGGGTGGCTCTTATCCGGGCGGTGGCCTTGATAAAAGGCATTGCATCAGCTCCCGGTCTCTTAAAGGTCGGAACGGACAAGGACGACATCACGGAACAGGTGGACCCTGACCTTATCTCAAAAGCAGAGGCGATAATGAAGCCTTATTATGCGGCTCATAATGATATAAAGACCGGACAGTATCCCGGAACCGGCCGGCTCCTTGACGACCTCAGAAGAGCCGGGATAAAAACAGCCGTGGTCTCCAACAAGCCGGATGAATCGGTAAGGGCTCTTTCCCATAAGCTCTTCCCCGGACAATTCGATGCCGCCATCGGTGAACAGCCGGGTCTAAACAGAAAGCCTGCTCCCGATATGATAGAAAAAACCTTAAGTGAACTCAGTATCGATAAAAAGGATGCCGTCTATATCGGAGATTCCGAAATCGATCTGCAGACCGCAAAAAACTCGGGGCTTGACTGCATCACCGTCACCTGGGGCTTCAGGAGCAGGGAGTTCCTTAAGGAGCGCGGTGCGGTGCTATTCGCCGATTCTGCGGAGGATGTATTTAAGCTGATACAAGGATGATGATTTTAAGCCGATAAACGGCTTGCAGAAATGAGAAAAAAATATATAATAGAATGCGATACTTTTTTAACGAAGTAACAGGCGCTTATCACAATACGCCTGATAAAATGCTTTGTGCAGGAATATGCACAGATAATAATGAAAGGAAAGAGGTACGTAAATGGCAATTGATTTAAGCAAGTATGGCATCACCGGAGTAACAGAGATCATCCACAATCCTTCTTATGAGTTCCTTTATGAGGAAGAGATGAAGAGCGATCTTACCGGATTTGACAAGGGCGTTATGACTGAGCTTGACACCGTCAACGTTATGACCGGCGAATTCACCGGAAGGTCCCCCAAGGACAAGTACATCGTTATGGACAGCAATTCAAAGGATACCGTTTGGTGGGATACCGAGGAATATCATAACGATAACCACGTGATGACCGAGGAGACATGGGCTGCAGTTAAGGAGATCGCAAAGAAGGAGCTCTCCGGCAAGAGACTTTTTGTTGTGGATGCTTTCTGCGGAGCAAACAAGGATACCAGAATGGCAGTCCGCTTCATCATGGAGGTTGCATGGCAGGCTCACTTCGTAAAGAATATGTTCATACAGCCTACAGATCAGGAGCTTGCTGAGTTCGAGCCCAACTTCGTGGTTTACAATGCTTCAAAGGCAAAGGTTGAGAACTATAAGGAGCTTGGACTCCGTTCAGAAACCTGCGCAGCTTTCAATATCACAAGCCGTGAGCAGGTTATCATCAACACCTGGTACGGCGGCGAGATGAAGAAAGGTATGTTCTCCATGATG